>CAZUYA010000018.1:0-29971 GCA_964624685.1 uncultured Ruminococcus sp.
CTTCCTACAATTCCACTGCGTCATTTCCTTCCACTTTTTCGGCATTACGTATAAATCATGCCGAAAAAAGGAATGCATTATCCACATTTGCAAAATAGTCATAACCACCAGCCGTGCTGATGGTTTTCGGGAGAACTCCTCCTTCGTCGGAGTTCTCTATACAACAAAAAAGCAAGGTTGCCAAAGCAACCTTGCTTTTTTGTACTGACTATCGTTCAACTTTTCATCAAATCTCCGGAATAACAATATCAACCTCATGACCGGCAGCCGCAGATCTTGCGATACCGTCAATGATAGCCTGATTGTAAATGATTTGCGAAGACGGAACCGGTGCGGAACCACCCTCTTTGATTGCATCCAAGAAAGTACGAATCTTCAGATCAAAGATGTTGTCTTTCATTTCGATGATCGGGACTTTTGTCTCCGTTTGCTCACCGCAAACCTCGTGATAAATCGTCATTTCACCGCCGACAGTACCATTCCAACAATCAGTGGAAGGAATCCGCAAACCACCCTTGGTACCCAAAATAATGGTATCACCAGGAGTATTGATGTTCATTGCCCATGCAATACGGAAGTCCAAAATAATTCCGCCTTCCAAACGAACAAATGCAGCTGCAAAATCATCCACACCGAACTTAGAAGCATATTCGGGATGTCCGGTTGCAACATAGTTGCAGTAGTTGGGATCTGTGCCGAAGAAATTGGACTTATAACCGGAAACAGTCAAAGGCTTAGGATTTCCGACCGCATTGAGCACCATATCCAAAGAATAGCATCCGATGTCACCCAAAGCTCCGATTCCGGCAGTTTGCTCTTCAATGAATGTCGTTCCGTAGGGCGTAGGAATCCCGCGACGACGACCACCACCGGTTTGAATATAGTAAATCTTACCCAATTGACCGGACTGACAGATCTTTTTAATCATCTGCATATTGGCATCCATTCTGGGCTGATGTCCGATGGAAAGAATTTTGCCGCTTGCTTTTTCAGCCTTTCTGACCGCAACGGCTTCATCCAATGTAACGGTAAACGGTTTCTCCAACAGGACATTGATGCCTGCATTCAAGCAATCAATGGCAGGTTGTGCATGCTGACGGTTATAAGTACAAATGGAAACAGCATCCAGATTCAAACTCTTATCAGCCAACATTTCCTTATGAGAAGCATAATCGGTCTTTACGCCCTCCACTCCGAATTCCTCGCAAAACGCTTTTGCCTTTCCGGGAATCAAATCCGCTGCCGCAACCAATTCCACATCCGGTTGCTTCAAATAAGCCGCCATGTGCGGATGTGCAATCCAACCGGTACCAATGATACCAACACGCAGTTTTTTGTTGGTATCAATAATCTTTTTCTCTTGATTCTGTTTGTAATCATCCAATCCCATGATTCAAAATCTCCTTTTTGTATTTTTTATATTCATTTTACCGACTTTAACAGCCGATGTTCTTCAGATATTCGCGGCTCTTGGAAGCACATTCCAAGGGGGATAACCCCATCGAAGGACTGTCCTGCTCTACAACAACCCAAACGGTACCCGCCTTTTGAGCGGCTGCAAGAATGGTGGGAAAATCCTGCTTGCCCGAACCGACAGGGCGCAATTCAAACTTTGCGGAATCGGCATCGGCTTTTTTGTCAATACCGATCAATTCATACATATTCTGCGTTTTGGAACCTACAAAATCTTTCAGATGCAACACAGGTGCGCGTCCACTGTATTTGAGCAAATAGTCTGCTGGAACTTCTCCTCCGACATTTACCCAACAAGTATCCAATTCCGTCTGTAACAAATCAGCCGGAACACTCTCATACAACACATCCAACGCATACTTTCCATCCAACTTTGTAAACTCAAAATCATGGTTGTGATACAAAAGTTGCATTCCGAGACGGTTTGCTACCTCGCCAAGCAACTTAACATTCTCAATCACTTCCGCAAATTTCGGCATGCCGGGACGATATTCCTCCGTCAAATAAGGAACCGCCACGTATTTGCAACCGATCGTTGCGTACTGACCGAAAACCCCTTCCGGATCGGCAACCATGTCCAAATACGGAACATGCGCTGAAATCGGAACCAATCCGATGTCGGCACACATGTCGTGGACTTCTTCCGGCGTGTGACCGTACAAACCGGCAAATTCCACACCGTCATAGCCGATCTTTTTCAACTCTTTCAATGTAGCATACAGATTTTTGCTTGCGTCATCTCTGACCGAAAATACCTGAATCGCAACAGGAAAAGCCATATCGTTGTCTCCTTTATCGTTAGACTTGATTTTTACGCGGCATACAGCTTTACGCCACTGTCACCATTATAATGCAAAATACAGTTTTTTTCAAGACTTTTATTGTCACAAACAAGACAATTATTGCTATCCGCAATCAGATCAGTGTTCCGTCAAACAACGAATCAAACCTTCATCCGAGCAGATCCGAACCAACAACGACATCCCGTTCTCTTCAATCAGCAACCCGTATTGTTCCTCATCAAACAAAACGCCCGTATAACAAAAATACTGTTTTCCTTTTTTGAATTCAGTCAATTGTCGCCGTGTTTCCTGTTTCCACGGAATCGCCGCGTGTACGGAATGTACCGATACACGGCAAACCACCGTTACACGCCGTCCGTAATATTCGGTAATGACAAAATCCGGCATACCGTCTTCCTTTTCTTCCACAGCGTAGACATACCGTTTGGAGAGACAAAGAGAAAAGAGCAGGATCATTGCCGCCAAAGCGAAAACTCCGAACAATTGAAACAGTGCGGGGTACGGAATCGACGGAATCCATGAGGTTGCAAACAAAAGCAACCCCAGCCCCAAAAAACCGTAAGTCAACAATTTTTCCTTCTTTTTTGCAAAAACCGGTGCATATTCGTACATCATGTGTGAACCTCCCCGTTTAACGCTTTCAATAACAATGTTTCACACAACTCCGGATCGGCGCGTCCTCCGCTCAATGCCATCACTTTTCCGACCAAGGCACGCAGTGCCGCAGACTTTCCATTCCGAAAATCGGCAACGGCTTGCGGAAGTTCCAGCACCGCCTTCCGAATCCATTCGGATAATATGGCACTGTCTCGGATCTGTGCCAATCCTTCCCGTATCACAATGGTCTTAGGATCGGTTTCTCCGTTTGCCAACCGTGGAAGTAATCGTTTCACCGTGGAACTGTTGATTACTTTTTCTCCCAACAGATCGGTCACATCAGCAAGATCAGAGGCAGCTACGGCAGAGACGAACGGATCGGTTTCGGAAATTCGTAAAAGTTCTGTCAGCACCAGATGCAACAACAATTTCGGAAAACGTGATAATTTTGCCGATTCTTCAAAAAAATCAGCCAATGCCGCATCGACGACCAAACGCTGTGTGTCGGACTTGCTCAAACCGTAGAGTTGCATCAATCTTGCCATACGAGCATTCGGCAATTCCGGAACTACCGCGCGCAACTGCTCCAATTCCCCGTCCGTTAAATACATTGGGAGCAGATCCGGTTCCCGGAGGTACCGATAATCTTCCGATCTTTCTTTTTTTCGCATCAACACGGTTTTTCCGCTTTTTTCATCAAATCGACGTGTTTCGGCAACAATCGACTGACCTGCTTCCAATCGTTTGATTTGACGATCCGCTTCATATTCAATCGCTTTTTCAACAAAAGAAAACGAGTTGATGTTCTTGATCTCGGTTCGCATACCGAATGCAGAGGCGCCGCGTTTGCGCACGGAAACATTGACATCACATCGAAAAGCACCTTCTTGCATTTTACAGTCGGATACACCACATCGGATCAATATGGTACGCAAAGTTTTGAGGTAAGCCGCCGCCTCTGCGCCGCTGCGCAAATCCGGTGCGGAAACAATTTCGATTAACGGAACACCGCAACGGTTGCAATCGATCAAACTTGTTGCCCCTTCATGTAACAATTTACCGGCATCTTCTTCAATATGCAACCGTTCGATTCCGATCCGTTTGGGTTGATTTTCGCCCACGGTTACAGACAAAAATCCATTTGTTCCGATCGGTCGATCCTCTTGCGAAATTTGATACCCCTTCGGTAAATCCGGATAAAAATATTGTTTGCGATCGGTTCGACTGACCGATGCAATCTCACAGTTCAATGCCATGCCGGCAATCACTGCCAACTCAACGGCACGGCGATTCAAAACGGGCATCGCGCCCGGCAAGCCGAGACAAACGGGACAACAATGGGTATTCGGCGCATCGCCGAAAGTCACCGCGCACGGACAAAAAATTTTGGTTGCCGTCTTCAATTCGGCATGGACTTCCAAACCGATCACGGCTTCATACTGTGTAGACTTCATCATTGTGATCCTTTCTTTCCGCCCGTCGCAACGGCAGACAGATTGAGCATGGATTCCAATCGTTTTGCGGTCTTTAACAAAAATTTCTCGGCAAACGGTCTTGCCGTTAACTGAACTGCCAGAGGCAATCCGTTGTCATCCATGCCGACCGGAATCGACAATGCCGGAAATCCCGACAAATTGGCATAGACCGTACACATATCGGCGCGGTACAGTTCTTCCGGTGAGCGAACGCTTCCCAGTTGAAAAGCCGTTGTCGGCGTCGTCGGTGTCAGCAACAAATCATACTGCATCAACAATGCCTCCATCTGCTCACAGATCATTCGGCGAACACGTTGTGCCCCCAAATAATATCGCTCGCGATTTTCCGTTTGAAGCATATCCGTTCCGAACAAAATCCGGCGTTTGACTTCTTTTCCGAACCCTTCACCGCGACTGTTCGCATACAGATCGGACAGTTTTCCAGAACGGGTACTGCGATGACCGAATCGAACGCCGTCATAACGTGCCAAATTGGATGCGGCTTCAGCACAAGAAAGAACCGAATATGCCGCCATTGCTTGCTTCGGAACAGGCAATTCTGCCTCTCCGAATACAGCACCTTCCTCCTTGAAACAGTCCGTTACGACTTGCAAACCGTTTTGAACTTCCGGTGCAACACCATCGCCCATAAGAGAGGAAACTACGGCAATCCGCAACGGATGTTCCTCCAGGTCTGTCGAATCATAACATCCGTCCGCCGAAGTAGCGTCCAAGCAATCCTTGCCGCGCAACAAATCAAATACCAGACTGCAATCTTCAGCCGTCCGAGTAAAAATTCCGACAGCATCCATGGATGACGCCATTGCCGCCACACCATAGCGGGAAATTGCTCCGTAGGTCGGTTTCAAGCCGTAGACACCGCAAAACGCGGCGGGCTGTCGCACGGAACCGCCGGTATCCGTTCCCAAAGAGAAAACCGCTTCCCCTGCCGCAACGGCGGCGGCAGAACCGCCGGACGATCCGCCCGGCACACGTTCCGGATCGTAGGGATTACGCGTAACCCCCAATGCAGAATACTCACAGGAGCTTCCCATAGCAAATTCATCCATATTATTTTTTCCGAGCAAGATCGCCCCCGCCTGCTTTAACCGCGTCGTGACCGTTGCATCATAAGGAGATCTATAATCTTCCAACATTGCCGAAGCGCACGTCAACGGCAAACCCTTTGCCGAAATATTATCTTTCAAAGAAAAAGGGATCCCGTCCAACAAGCCGATTTGTTCGCCGCATCGACGACGTTGGTCTGACGCTTCAGCCGCAACCAAAGCTCCCGATACATCCACCGACAGGAACGCACCGACCGTTTCACGTTCTGCCGAAATTCTTTCCAAACACGCACGAGTCAACTCGACAGCCGAATACTCACCCGCATTCAATGCCGATCGGTGTTCGCCGATCGAACGATTCAAAAATTCTTTCATGAGCATTCCTCCACAATACGCGGAACACGAAAATAAGTCGAATCGGCAATCGGGGATAAAGACAATACTTCCTCTACCGTCAAACTATCCTTTACAACATCCGGACGCAATTCTTCCAATGCGACCTCCGTTGTGGTACACACGGATACCCACTCCCGCGGAACCTCACTCAATACGTCAGCCAGAGTAAGCATTTTTCCAAGCTCCAAAGACAAACGACTCTCTTCCTCGGCAGAAAGTCCCAAGCATGCGGTCTTTGCCAATGCCCGAATTCTTTCCGCCGTGTATCTTTCCGAACACACTTCCATTTTTTATCCATGCTTTCGCCGTGCGAAAGCGTCCTTTCCGTTTGAAAAACAATCTTTCGTTTTCTATATTTTATTTTCCGACGCAAAAATGCGAAAAAATTTGATGAACAATTTCTTCCGAAACAGCTCTGCCGTCCAACTCCGAAAGAGCTTCCATTGCCGCTTCCGTCTCAGCACAGCAAAGCTCCACGGGAAGTCCTTGCCGCAACGCCTCCTGCGCGCGTCGAACCCCTTCCAAGCCGGCAAGAACGGCACGATTCTGTCGCGCATTGGTTAAGATCGCATCATTTTTAACATCAATCCGACCGTCTAAGAACAACTTCTCAACCGTTTCGGTCAAATCATTGAGCCCGATGTTTTTTGCCGCACATATGCAAACGGAAGATTCAAATTGCGCTTGATAGAACGGCACAAAAGCAGACGACACATCGGTTTTATTGATCACCGCAATGACCGTCGCCGAACTCGCTCTTAATTGTGCAATCAAACATTCATCTTCATCGGTCGGCGCACAACTCCCATCAAACACCGCCAAAAGCAATTCAGCCGCCTCAACCGCTTCTTTTGCACGTGATACGCCGATCTTCTCCACGGGATCGCTTGTTTCACGCAATCCGGCGGTGTCAAACAATCGCAACGTCGTCCGTCCCAATACGGCGGTCTCGCACAACACATCGCGCGTCGTTCCTTCCACATCCGTCACGATGGCGGCTTCACGCCCGACAATACAGTTATAGAGTGAACTTTTTCCAACGTTCGGACGACCGCAAATCACGGTCGGAATCCCTTCTGCAATCGCATGTCCCGTTTGATAGGTCGCACTCAATTCTTGCAAACTTGCAATGCAATGCGTCAGAGCCGCATCCATCTCTCCCCGGCTCATATCTGCCAATTCTTCATCCGGATAATCTATTTTGACATAGATCGCCGCCAAAACATCCCGTAAAAACGTATAGATCTCTCGGCATCGCTTCTCCAAGCGACCATCCGTTCCCGCATGTGCCAAACGCAACTGTTCCCGTGTCTGTGCTTCCAGCAGATTTCCCAGTGCTTCAGCCGACGACAATCCCATTTTGCCGTTCAAAAAAGCACGCCTTGTAAATTCTCCTGCCTCAGCCAGCCGCGCACCGGCAACCAGCAAAGAGGTCAGAACAGTCTCCGTCACAAGGATTCCTCCGTGACAGCAAAGTTCCACCGTTTCCTCCCCCGTAAAAGAGGCAGGGGCATTGAAAACGGTTGCCAATCCATCGTCAATCGTTTCTTCGATGCCGTCATTCTCCCGACTGACAAAAGAACCGTACACAGCATACCGTGCGGGAATATCCGATAACCGTTTCCCGTTTTTACAAGAAAAAACTTTTTCACAAATTTCCAAAGCCGACGGTCCGGAAACACGCAACAATGCAACACCGCCTTTTCCGCGCGGCGTACTGACAGCCGCGATCGTATCCCCCAACATCCTTACCACAGACTCCTTTTTTTGAAAAATCCAATTCTTTTGTTCAAGCTTTCGCCCTCTACAATCGTTCCCACTGCGTGGGCTTTTCCCACTGCGTGGGAAAGGGAGAAAACCCGTAAAAAGTTTTCTCCCTCATAGATCCGGTCTGATTATAATTCCTCATCCGTTGCGGAAGGTTGCGCATCATTCTTGGAATCATCCAAGAACATCACCACACGACGGTTGTTTTCGGAACCGATGGAATTGGTGGAAACGCCTTCCACGCCTTGTACCTCGGAATGAATGATCCGTCTTTCATAGGGGTTCATCGGCTCCAGCATCACGCTCTTCTTATATTTGATAACTTTTGCCGCCATCCGTCTTGCCAATGCGCGAAGAGATTCTTCACGCTTTGCACGGTAACCCTCAATATCCAATGTAATTTTCACATAATCCCGTTTCTCGCCCTTGACTTTTTTATTTGCGGCAAGATTGGCAAGATACTGAAGGGAATCCAACGTCTCTCCATGATGACCGATCAAAGTGCCGGCACCTTCCCCGTCCACCGTAATCAGAATATCATCATTGGATCCGATTTTTTTCTCAACCGTCAAATTCAACTCCATGTCGGATACAATTTGGCGAATAAAATCCAAAGCCACATCGGCTCCGCTCGGCGTATAGGAAGCCGATACTTTTGCATCCACGGCACCGATTCCGAGAAAGCCGCGTTTGCCCTCCTCCAAAACGGTAAATTCAATCTCCTCAACAGCAATTCCCAACTCGATTGCCGCTTTTGCTTTTGCTTCATCAACGGTCTTTGCCGTTACAATGATTTCCTTTTTCACAATTACACCTCATCCTTATTGTTGTCATTTTCGTGCTTTACGGGTTCCGTTGTTTCATCCCCCGTCCTTGCCGTGTCTCCGGTCTGCTCCGACGCATCGGTGTCCTGTACGCTCGGTTTCACCTTCTCTGCTTCGGCAGATTCCTTTTTCTCTTTCTTTTCGTTTTTCTTCAACGGTACAGAAGCAAAAGGTGTCTTGTTTGCCCGTTCCTCCTGCTCTTTCCGCTCTCTTTCTTCAATTGCCGCGCGACGAGCCAATCCTCTTTCCCGCGTATCCTCAAAATCTTCATCGTCAATATAGTGAAGCGAACGAACCGCATTGACTTTGGAGGATTTTTTCTCGACAACTTTCTTTCCTGCCATTTCCCGCGCTGCCGCTTTATAATCCTCATCGGTAAAAGTCGGAAGCGGCATCACCTTGGAAACAATGACCGTCTTTGCAAATCCGATCCAGCTACGGAACGCCCAGTAGATACCCAACACGCCGGGAACCGCCAACGTAAAGAAGGTGGACATAGCGGGCATGGTAATATCCATCATGGAATTGGAACACGCGACCTGACGCTGATCCATTCCCTCGTTTGCAACCGATTGATACATGAATTTGCGATTCAGTTTTGCCGTCACAAAGTACGTAACAAAAGTCAGCACCGGAACCATCAGAAGCGGCCATGTTTCAGCCGTAAATCCGGGTGTCAAACCAAAGTTCAAAGCTCCGATATTGAAATTGGGAATGGATGTCAGTGCATTACGCAAAGAATCCAACACGCCGTCCCCAAAGCGGAAATATCCGAAAGAGCTCAACAGATCCATATCGGCACCGCTGTCTCGCAGTCTTGTCAACAACTCAATGGTACCGCGGCTGGAATTCAAAGAAAGTCCCATACCGCCCGCCGCCTTTGCCGTCGTTGCAAACGTATTGATCGCGGTGGAAATATCGGCACCTTGCCCCAACACATAGTGCAAAGGATCGACTACAATGGAGTACAAGATCATAATGATCGGAAGTTGGATCAATAACGGCAAACATCCGCTGGCAGGACTGAAATTCTCGCGCTGATACAACTCTTGAATCTCCTGTTGCATCTTTTGCATGGTGGGTTGATCGTTCCGTCCCTTGTATTTGTTTTTGATTGCCATTTCCTTGGGACGCAAGTTTGCCTGCTTAATGGAATTTTTCTGTTGCTTGATTGCAAGCGGAATCATTAAAATTTCAACCGCGATTGCAAAAATGCAGATACCGATGACATAGTTGCCGAAGCCCAACGTTTGCGTCATCCAATTCAGCGCCGTACCGATACCGTTCATGATGGAATCCCACAATCCGTTGCTTGCCGGTTCCAGATCCGTGCGAAACGCATCGATCAGAAGCGATACATCGGCATCATTCAATTTGTCCTGTATCGTCTTTAATTCCGCATCCGTCAATTGATCGGCGGTCGCCTTTTCATTGGCTTTCGCAATCACATTTTTCGCCGCCGTCAAATTCATTCCGATATTCGGAAACTCGCCCTCGTCGCTGAACCCTTCGGCAGTCATATCATACCCGCGCGAAGCGGCAACCAAAGCTTCCCGTGCATCATAATCGGCATTGTATGCACTGACGATGATCTTGGCAATTTTTGTGAATTGCGAAGGTTCTATCCCATGTTGCGACATCTCATCCTTATCAAGAGTAAAGGCATTCTCCTTGTAAGTCAAAGTACTTGTCGAGGAGGAATTGCCGCACCCCGTCAAGACCGTCATAAGCATGAAGAGTGCCAGCGCAATCAGAGCAACGCGCCTGTTTCGATTTCTTTTCAAAGTTTTCATAATTCGTTTCCCGTATTGCGGGAAATCTCCCTTCGTTTTTTGGGATTACACACCGTCCCTGTTTCTTTTCCGCACGGTGTTACGGAATCATTGTGCGTCATCATCCGTCCGTTCAAGATCATATTCTTCCGGATAATAGTATTTTGTCAGGGGAGCCGCTCGATATTTCGGATTACGCAACCCTTTTTCCGGAACCGGATCATATCCGCCCGCACAAAACGGTTGGCATCGAAAAATCCGCCCCCACATCAACAGGAAACCGATCAAAAAACCGCGTTTTTCAAACGCTTCCAAGGCATATGCCGAACAGGTCGGTGTAAACCGACAGGTCGGCTGCCGCTTGAGACGTGAAAGATATTTGCGATAAAATCGGATGATCCAAATACACAAATGTTTCATAGATCAATTTTCCCGCGTGCAAAACAGTTCCAATTTTGCAAACCCGCGCCGAAGTTCTTTCTCCACATCGGCTGAGGAAGCTTCCAAAATTTCGTTGCGCGGACTGACCACGATCAAAAACCCCGTCTTCAATTCCGGTTCCAAAGCACGGTATCCCGCACGCAAAATCCGTTTGGCACGATTGCGTTGCACCGCACCGCCAACGCGCTTGGTTACGGAAACACCGAACCGATTATATGCTTTTTTCTGCGGGTGTTCTTTTTTCAATCGTTTTGCCGCATAATCCCGCAACACAAAGACCGATACGAAACGACCGGAAAAACGATTTCCCTTTTGAAAGGTCTTCTGATACAAATGATGTTCCTTGATGGTTGTGTACTTCATTGGCTGTTCCTCAAAGGTTTGCTTCCGTTTGCAAAAAATAAAATTTCTAACAACTCGTTCAAAAAAATATGTCCGACAAACAAAAACGCCGACAGCAAGGGCGCGATACGCTTACAGCAGTCGGTGTTTTATGTTGGAATCGGCAATACCGGTTCTCCGGAATCAATAGGTCAGTCTTTTTCTGCCCTTTGCGCGTCTTCTCTTGAGTACGTTTCTGCCGTCAGCAGTCTTCATTCTTTTTCTGAAGCCATGCTCCTTTTTTCTCTGACGCTTTTTCGGTTGGTAAGTTCTGAGCATCGTTTGCACCTCCTTTAGATTAAATCGGAAGCGTTTCACCTTTTCAAGCTTGGAATACGCTTTTTACACAATGACACGCTATATTATAACCGATTCTTTCCTTTTTGTCAAGAGTTTTTTCATCTTTTTTGAAAAAAATTTGCAGTACCGACAGAAAAACACAATCAAAGAAAAAAGGAAAACCATTTTGGGGCAGCGATAGTTCATTCAGTCGCTGGTGTTCCCCGTTGCCGTTGCTCGTTTTTTCTTCCTCCTGAGACAGGCGCAATGTTTTTTCCAAATCCCTTGACTTTTCCGATAAATTATGCTAATATATAGGTATAAATTATCTATTATGAAGGATAAGTGCATCGAATATGGAACAAAAGAGATTTACCAAAAATGACAGCGGATTTATTTGTGCTCATTGTGGGCGCGAGGTCAAACCGCTGGGATATACCTCACGCAACCATTGTCCGTTTTGCCTTTGGTCACTGCATGTGGACATTCATCCGGGAGATCGCGCCAATGAATGCGGCGGTCAAATGGAACCTGTCCGTGTCGAACCGGACGCAAAAAAAGGATACGTCATCCTCCATCGTTGCACAAAATGCGGCGAGTTGCACCGCAATCGTGCGGCACACGAAGCAACCGTCCAACCGGACGATTTAGGATTACTCATCAGCCTAACCGTCGGAAAATGAACCAAAGGAGTGTATTACAATGATTTATTTGTTCTTGGCAAACGGATTTGAGGAAGTGGAAGCGTTATGCCCATTGGATCTTCTCCGTCGCGCCGGTTGTGCGGTCACCACAGTCGGAATCGGCGGGGATTGGATCGTCGGCGCACATGGGATCACAGTACAAGCCGACATTCCGGATACTCTGTTCCGCGATGCGCATCCCGAAATGGTCATTCTTCCGGGTGGAATGCCGGGTGCTTCCAATTTGGATACCAGTCGCACCGTGGATGTCGCACTTCGTGCCGCCGTTGCTTCCGACGGGTATCTTGCCGCAATCTGCGCTGCCCCCATGGTACTTGGAAAACGCGGCTATCTGAACGGAAAATACGCTGTCTGCTATCCCGGATTTGAAAAACATTTGCTTGGTGCCTTGCCGACGCCAAGCGGGATCTCCGTTATGACCGACGGAAAAACAATCACTGCCGTCGGCATGGGAGCCGCGTTGGAATTCGGTCTCACCTTGGTACGTGCACTCAAGGGTGACGATACGGCAGATCAACTTCGCACCGCAATACTTGCCGATGAACATGACAAAAAATGACTTAAGAAAAGCACTCCGGGAACGAAGAGCCTCTTTTCCGAAAGAACAAACCAAAAGTTGGGATGAAGCAATCGTAACACATCTGTTGCATTCCGACCTGTTTCAAAACGCCTCCATGCTCTTACTGTACGTCCCCATGGAGGGGGAGATTGCCCTCCTTCCGTTGGCACGTGCCGCGCGCGGCATGGGAAAACCGATCGCTTTTCCGCGATGTGATGTGCAAACGGGAACCATGGCGTTTTACTTTCTCGCTCCGGAAGCCAAGCTTTCCCCCGGTGCATACGGAATTCCGGAGCCGCCCGCCGACGCTCCCCTTTGCACTCCGGATGAACAGGCACTTTGCATTTTGCCGGGACTGTCGTTTGATCTTTCCGGGAACCGTCTCGGATACGGAAAAGGCTATTATGACCGGTATCTGTCCGATTTTCCGGGCGTAACCGCCGGTGCTGTTTATACGCAGATGATGCGAAAACAACTACCAACGGACACGCATGACATTCCCGCCGACTATTTGGTTACCGAATGCGGAATGCAACAGGTTTCCAAAAGACTTTCAACCTCAAAATCGGATACAACAGACGCCCCCCCTTCCGGGGTAGAAAAGATCCGACATACAGCAACCGACATTCTCCATACATGCCGCCAATGGTTCCGCCATGCACGAAAGCACGGCATTGCCGGCATCAAAGCACCGTATGCACCTCCTTTGCTGGTACTCTGCACGTTTGTATTGCTATTGCTCTCCCACCTCGTCGATACCGCAGTTTTGAACCGTGACAACGAATACATCGGTGCGATCTTATTGCAAATTTTGATTTTTGTAATTCCAGCCATCCTTTACTGCAAACTGTGCGGTGAAACATTCACGGAACGCATTCGGATGCGTCCCATTCGCCCAAGTCATATTCCGTTTGTGCTATTCATGGCGGTTTTAATGGTCTGCGGCAGTTTACTGACTTCCATCTTGACCGGAGGAATTGCTTCGCTCAACGGGAATTTTACCCTATACGGAACCTTTGTGGCACGTACCGCAACCCCCATCGATATTGTATATTCCATTCTGGCATATGCCCTGTTGCCTGCTGTCGGAGAAGAATTGATCTACCGTTCCATCCTATGTGCCGAATATGAGAAATACGGTGTCGCCGTCTCCGTGACCGTCTCATCGCTGTTCTTTGCCATGCTGCATTTTTCGATCCCACTCTTTCTCACCTATCTTCTGCTCGGAGTGTTGTTGGCTTGCGCGATGTATGCAACACGTTCGTTCTTTACCCCGTTTTTATTGCATTTGTGCTATAATATCTTCTGCCTATTCGGTCAGCCCTATCTTTCGGCGTTCTACATCAATGCCGGAAGCACCGAAATTTTTGTCTTTTGTCTCGTCGTTGTATTTTTGCTGTTCGCAGCATTTGCGTCGGGAGAAGCGCGCAAAATTTATCACATCTATGCGCAAAACAATGCCGACTCCTCCTATACCGTCCCGCTTGAACTCAAACAATACCCGAAACGCATTTTGGGAACGCTCTTTACACCCGTTTTTGCCATTTGTCTCCTGATTTGGCTGATTACGGCAATCGTCAATTTATTTTAACGTTTACTTTTCCCCGAAAGGAACCCTTATGTCAAACATCGATCAACGCTATCTGACCGTAAAACGTCGGTTATTCGACAAAGCTTATCATACACTGAATGAACGCCAACGCGAAGCCGTTTTTACCGTCAATCATCCCCTCCTGGTTTTGGCAGGCGCGGGGAGCGGAAAAACAACCGTACTGGTACGCCGCATTGCTTTTATTATTCGTTACGGCAATGCTTACTTCAGCGATTACATTCCCTACGGCACGGACGAACAACGCATCACCGAATTGGAAAGTGCTTTGGTTCTGCAACCGGAAGCCATTGAACAGCACATTCTTCCTCAATTTTCCAACAACGCCTGTGAACCGTACCGTATTCTTGCCATTACATTTACCAACAAGGCTGCCAATGAAATCAAAGACCGCCTTGCAAAAATGTTTCCGGAAAATGAATCGACTGCCGCCGACATATGGACGGGAACGTTCCATTCAATCTGCGTGCGGATTCTGCGTCAGCACGGAGAAAGAATGGGGTATCGCCCCGGATTTACCATTTATGACACCGACGATACAAAAAAAGCGATTCTTGCCGCCATGCAACGATGTAACATAGATGAAAAATTGTTGCCTGTCAAAGGCGTAATGAATGCAATCAGCCGCGCCAAGGACAGGTTGCTATCACCGGACGCATTTGCCATGGAAGCCGGTCAAGATTACCGGCAAAAGCAGATTGCACGAATTTACGAAGCATATCAGCAATATCTTCGGGAATCCAATGCCTTGGACTTTGATGACATCATCATGCAAACGGTTCTCCTTCTCCAACAACATCCAGCCGTTCGGGAAACATACCAAAAGAGGTTCCGTTACGTATGTGTGGATGAGTTTCAGGATACCAACATCGCGCAGCTCCGATTAACCGTTCTGCTTTCCGATTTTTATAAAAATCTGATGGTTGTCGGTGATGACGATCAGAGCATCTATCGCTTCCGCGGTGCAACCATCGAGAACATTCTGACATTCGATAAAACCTATCCGGAAGCAAAAACCATTAAATTGGAACAAAACTATCGTTCAACACAGAACATTTTGAATGCCGCAAACGCGGTGATCTCTCACAACACCGGGCGCAAAGGCAAAACATTGTGGACAGCAGCCGGGGACGGTGCAAAAATCCAATTAAAACGATGCGACGACCAAAATGCCGAGGCAAGATACATCGTGGAGACCGTATCTCAAACGATTGCACAGGGAACGGCAACCTATCGCGATTTTGCCGTCCTCTATCGTACCAACGCACAAGCCAACAGCATTGAAAAAGCCTTTGCACGTTCGGCTGTTCCCTATCGTGTGTTGGGCGGAACACGCTTTTCAGACCGTAAAGAAATTCGCGATGCCGTAGCATATCTGCAATTGATCAGCAATCATGACGATAACACACGATTGGCACGGATCATCAATGAACCGCGCCGCCAGATCGGTGCAAAAACGCTGGAAGCCGTCGCACAAATCGCCTTGGAACAGAATTGCAGTCAATTTTCGATATTGGAACATGCGGCAGACTATCCGGCACTGTCCCGCAGTGCCGCCACTCTGACAAACTTTGCGGGGATCATTCATCACTTAACCGATTTATCAAAAAAAGTTACCTTGGACGTTCTGTTTGATGCCATGTTGGATCAGACAGGATACCGTCAAATGTTGGTCGCCGCCGGCGAAGAAGAAGCCGAGCGATTGGAAAACCTGGAGGAATTCAAATCCGGCATTTTGGAATATCTCAAGGACAATGAAGAGCCGACGCTTGTCGGATTTTTGGAAGAAACGGCATTGGTTGCCGATGTGGATCGGTATGACGAAACAGCCGATGCTGTTGTCATGATGACGATTCACAGTGCCAAAGGACTGGAATTTCCAAATGTATTTTTGCCCGGAATGGAAGACGGACTGTTTCCGGGAATGCAGACCGTAACAGCCGGAGAATCGGAAATGGAGGAGGAACGCCGTTTGGCTTATGTCGCCATTACACGTGCAAAACAAACGCTCTATATCATACACACCAGAAACCGCCTTTTGTACGGTCAAACCATGTACAATCCTCTATCACGCTTTGTCAGTGAAATTCCTTCCAACCTGTTGGAGAAATCAGATGACACCGAGGCGGGCAACGTTCGTGTCGAACCGTTCGGCAGATCGTCCGGCGGAAGGAGTGTTTACGGTGCGCGCGGTGCCGAAGCACCGATGACGCAGAAAAGAGTTTATTACTCGGAATCGGCATCGGCCTTTGCCTCCCCTGTCTCCCATGCACAACGCCCGATGACAGTGGCAGAACGCATCACCGTCGGGAAAGCCGTTCCGCCGAAATCAAGCAATGAAAAGACACGTGAAGTCTTTGCTGCCGGTGACCGTGTACATCATATGAACTTCGGTGACGGCGAGATTCTTTCCGTAAAACCCATGGGTGCCGATACACTCTATGAAGTCGCGTTTGACCGTGTAGGAACCAAAAAACTGATGGCAACGTATGCGCGGCTGAAAAAAATATAGTATAAAATCGAAAAATATAATATAATTCACACAGAAAGGGATCCTATATTATGATCAACGTCAATCATTATACCACCGCAACAGACAGCGAAGCTTTTGAACAAGCCATCGCCGATCTGCAATCGGATCGCATCTTGATCGTCCCGCAACGGCAATCCGACGCGGGACCGGAACGAACCTTTTGGCTGCTCGATCGAGCGATCCTTCTTCCGGAAAATATCACCGTGATTCTGCAAAATTGTACCATCAAGCTTTCCGACCGTTGCCGTGACAACTTCTTTCGCACCGCAAACTGCGGCATGGGAATCGAATATCCGCAACGCATTCGCAACATCCACATTCTCGGAATCGGCACATGTACACTGTTAGGTGCCGATCATCCGCGTGCAACGGGAGACGAATCCAAGCAACTGGCAAATCCATGTCCATATGAGACAGATGACCTATGCGCGATGGCAGATTGGATTCCTCCCGAACGACGCACCCCCGATACCATTAACTTTTGGGATCGTCACAACCATTCCTACGGTACGGACGCCGGAACAACGGAATCTCAATACGGCGACTGGCGCGGAATCGGTATCTTATTTGCCAATACAGAACACTTTTCGATCAAAAATCTACAAATCTCCGATTCTCACGGTTGGGGCATTTCTTTGGAATCGTGTTCCGACGGTACAATCGAACAAATCCATTTTGATGCTTGCATGTCCAAAATGATCGACGGACTTCGCAACAACATGGAAAATCAAGACGGCATCGATCTGCGCAACGGATGCCATAACATTCTGATTTCCGATATTACCGGAAAAACAGGCGACGATGTGATTGCTTTGACTGCCATTGCATCGGAAACATATCGTCCGGGCGGTGCTGTGCAAAACACGCATGTCATGCACAGCGATTGGACACAGCGGGAAAAGGATATTCATGACATCATCATCAGAAACGTTCAAGCATATTCCGACCTCTGTTATACGATCCGCCTTTTGCCGGCGAATGCAAAAATTTGGAACATCATCATTGACAACGTCATTGATACCGCTCCGAACGATCATCCGCATGCGGCAACCATTATTTTGGGAGACGGAGGATACGGAAAAAACCCCATCGACGGCATGTCCGGCATCACGATTTCCAATATCATTTGTAACAGCAATATCGGCATTGAAGTTTCGGAATATCTTCGCGATTCCATCATTTCCAATGTCATCAACAAAAAGATCGGTGCACCGCTGTTGGTGGTTCGAAAAGAGAATGGATTACACAACGTCAAAACCGACTGTCTCGTACAAGCCGAATAACAAGCGATCCGAGTGCCAAACCTCGGAAGATCCCGCCTTTGCGGCACACAGAACACGCTTTTCGCGACTTTGTAAAGAAATATTGGCAGAACCGCTTCTGCCCGGGAACGCCGGCATCGGAACACTTGCCGAAAAACGAATGCACGCCATCTTGAAGCGTTACATTTGTGAAGATACCGATCTGCACGAGGTGGGCGTTTTGAACACGCGGTATATTTCCGATGTACGCATCGGAAACAACGTTTACGAAATACAAACCGGTGCCTTTTATCCCATGCGAAAGAAAATCGCGTATTATTTGGAACAAACGAACTGTTCCGTCACGATCGTTCATCCCATTCTTGTCAACAAGTATGTCTGCTGGGTTGATCCGGTCACACAAGATATTTCTGCACGAAAAAAGTCCCCCAAGCACGAACAAGCCAACGCTGTTTTACCGGAGCTGTACGGTCTGTTGCCCTATTTGAATCATCCGAATTTGCACATTCACCTGTTGTTTCTTGAGGTGCAGGATTTTCGTCTTCTCAACGGTTGGTCGCACGATCGAAAAAAAGGCTCCGCCCGTTATGAACGAATTCCGTTGGCACTGTTGGAAGAACGCACCCTCGATTCCTCGGAAGATTATCGTCAATTTCTGCCAAATGCTCTGCCGCAACGGTTTACGGTCAAAGAGTTTTCGGCACTGACAAAGCTTCACGGCAGAGATGCCTATTCAGCCGTCCGTGTATTGGAGACCATCGGATTGTTCTCTCCCGCGCAGCCTGTCGGTCGTGCAATGGCGTTTACGATCAACCCATCGGAAGAACATTGAAAGCGACCGACTAAAGCAAAAATTCAAGAAAGCGAGTTGATGCCGTTTGAATCATGAGGATTCCTATTTTCTCAACCCTTTGCAACGAAAAAAGACGTTTGAAGTATCCGATTTTGTTACCGCGTACTATTTTTCTTCCGGCTCCGACTTTGAATCACGCTGGGAAACGTATCCGTTTTCACAAATTTTTTTAATTTTGAAAGGGGAAGGAACCTATACCACCGAGCAAGAGACTTACCCGTTTTCTTCCGGGATGATGTTCTATCGTCCTGCCGGCAAAGCATCCGTTTACAAGTGGAATACCGATCCAACGGTTGTTCGGTTCGGTCTCATCAGTCTTGTTTGTCATTCGGATGCCATGAAAGCATTTGAAGGATGTCCCATTTCGCTTTGCGAAGAAGAAGCCGTCACATTGATAGACTTAATTCAAACGGCGGCTCGTATTTGCGAACCGTTGAAGGAGTCCGAACCGCTTTTAGGAATGCGTATCCGCCAAGGAACGCCGGACATTGTACTGGATTTCATCGTCTCTTCCTTGGAACGTTTTTTCTCCATGCTCTACTGTCGGCTGAAAAACATCGACTTACTCCTAAACGAATCTCAAAAAGCCGGAAAATACATTGACGATACCACCCGCTCGGAAGCCGTCAAACGCTATCTGTGCGAACATATCGAAGAACAATTGACCGTAACCGATCTCTGCACACGATTCGGAATCAGTCAAACCGCACTGATGAAAATTTTTCACCGCGAAAACGGTCAAAGTCCAATGGAATATTTTATGGACAGAAAGATCGACGAGGCAAAACGGCGCATTCGGAAAACATCCCAATCTTTTTCCCAAATCGCCGATGATCTGGGCTTCTCTTCGGCAAACTACTTTTCACGTGTATTCAAATCCAAAACCGGCATGACACCGACGGAATACAGCAAATACGTTTCCAAACGAACCGTTTCATCTGCATTCTATGATTGAACGGCACAATTGCCGCGTCATTCATACATATGAAACGGAGGACGTTCTCGCCGAAAGAACGTCCTCCGTTTTATGTTATCACGACACGGATAAACAATCACGTAAAATTATCTTTATAATAAGACGAATATTGGCTCAATTCGGAATCCAGCCATTCATATCCGTATTTTTCCGCCAAAGTCGGAATGACCGAAAAAAGATTGGTTCCCAATCCCAACCGATCCCCTTCGATTGTAAAGCCCATCGCCGAAAGAATCGTCGGGAACAGATCCAACGATGTAAACGTGCGTCCCGTCAATTGAGAAGGTTCAGCCAACGAATGGATAAAACAATTGTAGATCGTGCGGTCACCCTCATCAACATTGCCGACCAATTGGGTATCCATACGCGGATGGTCTCCCGTAATGATAATGGTTGTATTTTCATAAAACGGCTGCTCTTGACACCATGCAACAAACTCACTCACCAAACGATCCGTACACGCCAATACATTTTCCAATTTGGTATCATACGCATTCCCGCATTGACTGCATTGATAGCCGCCGACGTGATGCGCATCAACCGTCAGCATCGTCAAATTGAACGGTTGATCTCCCGCCGCCAATCGAGTTGCCTCATCCTTGGCAATTTCAAACAGGATCGCGTCCTCATATCCCCACCAAACCTTATAGTCCGAATCAATATAGCCTTTTTCGATGGCAGTATAATAATCAAAGATTTCATAATTGCCGTGGACGGTAAAATAGGTATCCCGTCCCGCAAATGCAGCATCCGATCCGCAAAGGAATTCCTGCGTGTATCCTTTGTCTTCCAGAATATCTCCGAGATTGGTCAATCCATTGACAAAATTACCATTCTTTCCCAAAGAATTATGCGAATTGGCACCGAACACGGATAACGAAAACGGAACACCGGAAGTTGTTCCCATCAACGCGCCCATTGTCCATGCGGTTCCTGCAATGCTGTGAAATCCGCCAAGCAAATTTTCGTCTTCCGCATCCGAAAACGACAAATTCTCCTGCGCCAACTTTGTCAACCGTGGAAGATAGTTATTCTCCGGTTGATGACCGCCGTTCTCCACATCCAAATAAGTGGTCTCCATACTCTCCAAATAGATATAGATCAGATTATTGGTTTTCCCGTTTGCCGATATGTTCACATCATCGGGATCGACATAGTAATTCTCATAAATATCGGTAGATTCCCCTCTGGTTGCAAGATAATCCGGAATTCGAAACAGAAATACCGCCAAAACAGCGGAAGCAACCAAAGCAACGGCACAGATCAACGCAATGATCCGACGCAACCATTTGGAATGACGGTACCGATTCCAAAGCACGATCACCACACCGATATAAAGCATCAAAATTCCGATTGTCGGAGGTAATACCGCCTCTGCAATTTGCGACACGGTACTGACGCCCGTTCCGCCCAAAGGGGACAAAATCGTAAAGAGCAAATCTTCAAAACTCATTGAAAAAGTAGCATGATACCACAGCGCTACCGCCGCAAGTGCCGATGCCAATACCAAAACCAATCCGCATACAATCACACTGAGGATGCACAACGGCAAAGCCTTGGCGTCGTTTCTCTGCTTGTCCTTTTTGTTCATACAATCAACCTCTTTTCAAACTTCCGATTCATATCGGCATCCATCCCTTTCATACACATATTAAACGAGGCATACAAAAAGGGACAACCTCAAAAGTTTCTCGAGATGTCCCCTTTCTACTGCTTTGCAAAGCCATCACATAACGGCTTTCATGATTTCCTCTATTTGAACAAACGTTTCTTCCATCATTCCCGTGCACAGCCCAATCACGAGCAAGCCTGCCGCAACGAGCAAGACAAGAAGATATGTACAGAAGAAAGAACGCGCATGATGTCGCACATTGACATTGTTCGCGGCAATGGCATGAACAATCAAAAAGATCCAGCCAATCACCGGAATCGAATACAACAAACGATAACCGAAATATCCCCACGCCGATATAGGTCTGTGCGTTGCGGGAATCACACGATGACAACCTTCATAATTCAAATACATAGTCTGTTTTACCTACCTTTCTCAAAACAACAACTGTGGTTATAGTTTACTCTATCTTTTCGCTTTTGTCAAGAGTTTCTTGTAAAAAAGATGAAAAGAATGCTGAAAATCTACAAAACCACTTGCAAAACAACCATAAATATGATAAAATGAATCAACGGAACCGACAGTCTGTTCCGAAACAAAATTCAACAAAAAAGCGAGGAACCTCTCATGGCAAAACTCATCAAAGTCGGCATTATCGGTTGCGGCGGCATCGCAAACGGGAAACATATGCCCTCCTTAAAAAAAGTTTCCGATTGTGAAATGGTCGCATTTTGCGACATTATTCCGGAGCGTGCCGAAAAAGCCGCAAAAGAATACGGCACGGCAGACGCAAAAGTTTACACCGACTACAAAGAACTGTTAAAGGATCAGAGCATCGACGTCGTTCATGTTTGTACTCCGAAC
Source organism: uncultured Ruminococcus sp. (assembly GCA_964624685.1). Taxonomy (GTDB): domain Bacteria; phylum Bacillota; class Clostridia; order Oscillospirales; family CAG-272; genus UMGS1865. Next base: position 22,248 of record CAZUYA010000018.1, read on the forward strand.
CGTGCCCACAGCTTCATCACCGTGGATGCATTGGAAGCCGGCAAACACGTCATGTGCGAAAAACCCATGGCAATCAATTCGGCTGAAGCAAAAAAAATGTTGGATGCAGCAAAACGCACCGGCAAAAAATTGACCATCGGTTATCAATCTCGCTTCCGCGACGATGCGATGTTTATGAAAAAAGAGGCTGAAGACGGAACGTTCGGAGACATCTATTATGCAAAAGCAACCGCTCTGCGTCGTCGTGCAGTCCCCACCTGGGGTGTCTTTTTGAATGAATATGAACAAGGCGGCGGTCCCTTGATCGACATCGGAACGCACGCATTGGATCTGACGCTTTGGATGATGAACAACTACAAACCGCTCTACTGTGTCGGAACCACTTACCATAAGCTCAACGGGGATACCAACCAAGGCAATGCTTGGGGCAACTGGGATCCCGCAAAGTTCACGGTTGAAGATTCGGCATTCGGTTTTGTTGTCATGGAAAACGGTGCCACCATCGTTTTGGAATCGGCATGGGCATTGAACACCTTGGACTATCGGGAAGCTGTCACATCCGTATGCGGAACATTGGCAGGCGGCGACATGATAGACGGTTTGCGCATTAACGGAATCCGCAACGGCAGACAATACGTCTTAAAGCCCGACTTCCACGCCGGCGGTGCGGCTTTCTTTGACGGAGACAGCGGTGAAGATGCTGCCGCCAGAGAAGAACGCATGTGGATCGAAGCGGTGCGCAACGGAACCGATCCGATCACTTTACCGGAACAGGCATACTGCGTCACGCGCATTTTGGAAGGAATCTACACATCTGCCAAAACGGGAGATATTTACAGATTCTGATCCACTTGACTCCATAAATCATTTGGCGGCATCGCTCAAATCAGCGATGCCGCCAAACCTGTTTTTACAAATTGGAATCAATCCTCACAAATCGCTTGGAATGTGTAAGTACCGCTTCCCACGCGGTAAACGTATGCACCGTCTTCCATGCCGATGTACGTCAAACCATTGCCGTCTTTTTGGAATATATCCGTGCCGCTTTCCGTAATGGCAGTTGCATGTTCGATCGGAATGACCACGGTTGCCGTGGAATTGACAGGAACAGTCACCGTCCAATTCAATGTCCCGTTTTCATAAGTCCAGTTCGATACAACCTGACCGATGACCGTATCAATGGAAGAATTGACACAGGTTAATTCGCTCTCCAATCCCGGACGCAAAGTCATCCCGTGATACCCTGCCTTGGTACAACGAATGCCGCCAAGCCCTTCAAACAGCCACGTTGCCATACTTCCGCCCAACATGCAGTGGTTTTGAGAATCGTAAGTACAATTTTTAGCTTCGGAATCCCACGTCTCCCCGACTTTATCCCAAAATTCCCACATGGAAGTCGCACCGTTATCCAGCATGTAACCGAAGGAACATTTCTGATCTGTCAAGGTAATGTCCATCAACAATTTGTGCTGATTCTCTTTTGACAGTACATTATAAAGAGAATACGTCCCCAAAACACCTGTCCGCAGCGAACCGTAATCCGTCACATTTTGAATGAGTCGTTCGACAAAAGCATCCTTCTTTTCGGGAGGAACCAAATCGAAGTCCAATGCGGTGGCATTGTTCGCCTGCGTATCGGCTGCAAAATAAGAATCCTTGAGATACCGCTTTTGAATTGCCGCGTACAACTCCGTCAGATACCGATCCAATTCTGCATGATCTTTTTCGATAATTGCCGCCATTTTGGACAACAACATACCGGATTGATAAGCATATACTGCCGCCAAGGCTTGATTGTTGTTTTTCTTGTCGTGACTGTCATATCCCATCCAATCGCCCCAGACGATCTTATCCGGTACACCGTCCGAACCGGCAATCGAACGATAGTAAGTAAATACTTTCACCAACGAATCATAAATCATCTCGATATAGTAAGTATCCCCTGTTTGCATATAGGTATAGTACGGGAATACAAAATACGCAGACGCCCACGGAATATCAAAATAATTACGTCGAACATTTTCCGATGTCAACCGCGGAACAATGACTGTCGGCATTCCGTCCTCAAAAACATTCAAACTCATCAAACGGATGTACGCCTCGGCAGTCGTGTAATCGCCGAACAGAATCGACGTCGCCTGCTTGGTAACGGAAGCGTCCCCTGTCCATCCCTGTTTTTCACGCGTCGGGCAATCGGTATAGGTGGTAACCATGTTGGAAAGTTGAGACCGATAGTAGATCTCCAAAACATCGTTCAACCGCTCGGAAGAGGATTCAAACGATCCGGTTTTCGGAACATCGTTGCTGACCACACATGCGGTAAAGCAATCTTCGGACAACATTACGGAAGATGAGACCTCGATGTATTGGAATCCGTTGTAGAAGAAATACGGAGCAAAGCTGTCATCTCCGCCCGTAAACGTATAGGTACACGTCGGGTAATGGCAGGTGGTATTGGCAAAAATCGTTCCGTCCTCATTCACCAATTCGGAATATGCGATCTTTACGGTATCGCCCTGATTCAATTTTGCATCCACGCGCACATAACCTGCCATATTTGTGCCGAAATCGATCACATATTTCAACGTTTGCGCCGGGAAATTCCACTTTGTGGTATCAATAAAGTCAAAGTCATCCTCCAACAGCACGTTACCGTCTTGCGTCACGCGAATCCAATCCAATTCAAACCCTTCCGCAGTTGCGCTACGGAAACCGATCTTTCCATCGGTCGCACCTTCATCCAATGTGATTGTCGGTGCCGTTATGGTATCGTTGATCGTAACGCTGACCTGATTGTCAACGATCGATACCTTGATCTTGGTCTTTTGCTTCACATCCATTCCGCTGATCGTATGGGACGTAGAAGACCATGTTGACGGCATGTGCGGCTTGAACGTGCTGCCGCTGAATTGCCACATGGCAGGCTTACTCGTGCTACCGTCATAACCGAAGAGCAGGGCAAACGTGCTATCCGACCGAACTTCCAACTCAATGGTATAATTTCCGGAGAACTGTTCCTGACTGTAGTATGTTTTCCAATCCGGATAGATCAAAACGCCGTCTTTGACATACACATCGGAAGTATTCACATCTTCATCTTCAATGAGATAAATATCAACTGGTTCGATCTCTTCCACAACCTTGGTTCCCATCACTGCCGGTACCAACTCACCGATGGCGGTTAAATCCCACAATTGTGTGTTTAAGGTGTCAAATGAATCGTTCACAACCGCGATTCCGTTTTTCAGGATGCGCAAATAATCCACATCCATCGCCTCGCCCGTTGCCGCACGGAATCCAACCTGACCGCCGGTCGTTCCGGACGCAATGGTTTCGGTATTGACCAAATTCCCACCGACATACGTCTTAACGGTCGTTCCGCTCACTTCGATCCGAATCTCCATGAGTCCGTCCAACGTTAGACCGGAACAGTTTACAATGTTAATATCGGCAGAAGTCCACTTGCTTGCATGATGCATCCGCAATTTGCCGTTTTTTGCATCAAACTGCCACATATAGGGATAAGAATTCGGTGTGCCGAACACGATTGATGCCATGTTTCCGGATGTGATGCGCACTGCCGTCTCAATGGTATAATCTCCGGTCAGGTCATAGTTGCAATACAGGGTTCCACTATTTTTTTCAATCACCAACATTCCGTCATCAATCGGACTGCCGAGATTCGTCTCAACCGCATTCCATGCCGAATCGTCAAATCCGACCGTATCCCAACCGACCATCAGATTGCCATTGACATCCTCGCCTTTGAACCAATCCGATCTGGTTATCATGGACGTTTCCGAGCATTTCCAATGCTCATCGGTCTCGATTGTTTGAACTGTGCCGTCCTTATAATAGATCCGCAACATTCCACAAGCACGGGAACCGAAAGGATATGTCCACGGCTCACCGCAAATGATGCCGATTGCATTTGTCCCGGACCGCAACAACGAAAGAATATCATATGTATGATAATAGACTTCCACATCAGCAACCGGTTCTTGTCCCAAGACTTGATTGCCGACCTTTGTCCCGTTCAGATGAATTTCGATCGGTGAAGCCGCGCCGATATAGGAACGTGCACGCGCAACGTTTTCCAACGGTTGATCCAAAGTAAACTCCAACCGTAACAGATCGCCAAGTCCGATCCATGCCCCCTTCACTTTCTCCGGTGCGGTCTCGAAAGAGGCTTCATCGGAAAATCCACTCTCGTTGCCGAATTGATCCCGCACATTAACAGACCAATAATAAATCGTTTCGGGTTTCAAATTTTGTGCACGGATTCCCGTTTGTGACGAAGAAAGTACCCAATCGGAATCCCAAACCTGTTCCTTTTCATCACGGATGGTGATACGATAAGCCGCTTGCAAGACACCGCGCGCTGTCGCTTCCAATTCCCATGCCAACCGCACATTGTCTGCCGCGATTCCAAGATCATAAGCCGAGGAAGTCTGTTTTAACACACTTGCATGCAATTGTGTATAGATCGGTCCCGACGCATAGCGTTTCAAAACCGCCTTCTCTGCATTGGTATAATCAACGCCATCCATCTGAAGTGCCGCTTGCGCGACTTCCTGCACACTTCTGATGCAATAGCCGTTGCTGATTTCAAATGACGTCCCGTCGTTCATTGTAACCTCCACATATCCGTAAGCAAAAAACTCGCGATCCGTATTTTGATTTTTGATATTGACAATGGAACCGACCATATAATTGCCTTCTTCCAAATTCGCTTCGACATTGCCATCAAAATATTCACCGCCAAAAGCAATATCCAGATAGTTCACGCGATGAGATAATTGATTCAACACCGCTCTGGTGATTCCACGGTAATCGGCATTCACTTCCCGCGCATACTCTGCCGGCGTAATCACGGTTCCCATGCTGACGGCTTGAATTTGCCCTGCCTCAACCAACTGTTCCAAATAGGAAACCTTTTCGGAATCCACTTTGGATGCAAACCGCAGTCCGGAAGGATCCCGCAATCGCACGGAAGCTGTATCTACAGTCGTAATTAAAGCTTGTCGAAAAGCTTCTTGATCGGTAACCCCCGGAATATCGGGGAACGCCGTTGCTTCACTACTGACAGATACTACGGAACCAATCAATGGGAGAACCATCACCAATGCCAACAAAACTGCCATCAGTCTGTTCAAAGTTTGGAATTTCATACAGTGTTTCCTTTCGTATCAACCATCGTTTTTTGCCAATGCAGTGCAACCGCATCAATAACCAGGTAGACTTCATTCCCTGCAATTGCAGGGAATGTTTGAGGGTACCCTCAAACCGCTTCGTATTTCATTGATGCATCCCATACAGATCGACACGTTTATTTTATCATAATCCGATTTCTTTTGTCAATACACAATTGTGACAAACTTGTGACGGTGTTTTTGGATAACTTTCACAATTGCAAAAAAGAGTTTCTCCTCTTCCTATTAAAATCCGCACAAACAGATACCATGCAAAGAAAATAATAAAAAACTCCTCCTTGACGGAAGAGTTTTCAACTTTCAATCTTCACTTTTCAGTGCGGCATCACGGCTTTTCCGGAAAAAACGGTATTTTTTCACGATTCGGCAAAATTTATTTCCCTCAACAAGAAATCCACGCACCGATCGGTGTCAAATCAATCAAAATGCCCGCAACAATCGCAATTCCGAATAAAATGAGCAAAACTCGGAAGGAATCCCGTACAGGACGATTGTTCCGAAAAAGCACAGCCAATCCAACCCCGGCGTTCACCAACAATCCGGAAAGTACGGCACCGCTGCTCAATACACCTTCCACGTACAATGTGGTCAGCACCACGGAAGACGCACAATTCGGGATCATCCCGACGAGGGCAGCCAACAAATTTCCCAAAATAATCCGATCCGATACCAATTTTTGCAAAGTATCTTCTCCGATCCATTCGAGCCCGAAATTCATTACAAACGTAAAGATCAGCAAAAAAACAGCAATGTGTAGCGTATGCTTGAGTGCCGAAAGAGCGAAATGATCGCCGCAACTGCAATGTTCCCGCTCACAAAGCTCCTCAATTTGCGGTTGCTGTACAGCAATATGCCGTTTGCGATGCACCAAATTTGTCACACCATCCACACAAAATCCGGCAACCACGCCGATGACAACTTTCGTTCCCAACAACTTCAAAATCAAAGAAAGCTCTGCCCCCGTGGATAAAAGAATAGGGAGCATCTCGTCCGATGTGGAAAGATAAACGGCAATCAGGGTTCCCGTTGTAATGATACGTCCCGTATAAAAACCGGAAGCCGCCGCCGAAAAACCGCACTGCGGAAGCATCCCGAAAACGCCTCCCAACAGCGGTCCGACTTTGCCGGAACCGCGCAACCAGCGTTCCGTTGCACCTCCTGCTTTATGTTCCAAAAATTCCATCAGCAAATAGGTCAAAAACAGGAACGGCAATAACTTGAGCGTATCCTCCAAGGTATGCAAAACGGCATGCTGTAACAAATGTAAAACTTCTTCCATATGATTTCAATTTCCCTTTCTGCCACACTCGGCACAAACACCGTACAAAATGGATTGTCCGCAATCTACGGCAAATCCGTGTTCTCGCAACAAGTGATCCGTAAAATTTGCCGACGCATGACAATCCAAATGCTGTATTTTTCCGCATACCACACACTTTTCATGAAAATGATCTCGGCAATCGCATCCCGTTCCGATATATTGATACACATTACACTGTCGTTCCTCACTGCGAAATTTTCGTATCACATCTTTTTCGCAAAGCTCCGTCAAATGACGGTACACACTGCTCTTACCAACATCGGCATCCGTCCGAACGGCAAGATACAGCTCATCTACAGTATATTGACAATCGGGGTGTGCCTCAAAAAAAGCTGTCAAAACACCACGCCCCGCCGTGCGATATGGATTTCGTTTCATAGGTTTCCTCTTTTATGGTATAATTTGAGAATCATTCTCAAATTATACCATAAAAATAAACGTCTGTCAAGAGGATGAACAGACGTTTATTGAAAAAAAGAAAAAAATACGGGTTAGCTCGGTGTTCGTAAGACAGTAAACCTGAAATTTGTTGGACAGGCATGATTTTTGTCATGCATGTTCTGCTTTTATCAGCTCATCCACAGGGATAAAGCCAACGAGATCATAGCAGATAAGCCTTTCAGCTCAATCCATCGATCTGCTCGAATACCGCTTTTCTCCTCAGTTTCTATCTTTGCTGCATCAAGTGACGTTTCGTTATCTTCTCCACCACTGGCGATAAACTACCATTGATCGTGATCTGCACGATGAAACACACAGTATCTCGGAATATTGTTGATGATCTGATATGGTATTGCAAGGATTTGAAAAGGTGCACGCAAATAATCCCCCTCAGTACAAGTATCGTTTGTGTAGCAAATTTTTTGATAGATAAGTCAGCAGTTGCCGCCGATATCCATTAAAAAATAACACTTGCCATTGTGGGAAAGACGAATAGCAAACACAGCAGGTGTATATACACACTGCGATTTCATACACAACTTGTTGGGCAACATCCCAAACCATTTAACAATTTCAGAGAAATTGGCTGCGCACCGTTAGGGCTAAGGTTCGCATTATAGTCGCAAATTAACTATTCAAAAATTCGGTAATGATGTCCTGCGAGGCATCATAATCAATTTCAAAATCAAAATCTTCCACGATGGCTTCAAGTGCTCTGCCCTCGTATTGAGTTACGCCACGAGAGTTTC
>CAZUYA010000019.1:0-29633 GCA_964624685.1 uncultured Ruminococcus sp.
GATGATGTACATTGATCGATGTCATAAGATTTATTTGGCATAATATCCCTCCAAATGGATTAAATCGAAGCAAGAATATTCAAGAAGTTCTCTAAAACATATTCCGTAATATCAAAGGTTAGATTGACTTTAAAGCCCTTCTTTTCAAATTTAATTTTGATTTGTTTCTTTTGATTCTTAAGTTTAATGTTTTTTGACTTTTTCTTCTTAAACTTTTTGAGTTTATCCAATTCTTTCTTCTTTTGTTTGTTCAACCTTTTGAGCAAAACTGACTTCAAAATAAGCATAGCTAATTTTAGAACAAGTGTAATCCAGTCAGTGGTGTTCATTCTACCATTAACTAATTTGGTAAAATACGAACCCACTATCATAAAGACTTGTGCCACAAACTTAGCGGCTCCGAGAAAATCAATAAGTTCCGATGCGACTGCAGATAGGATGGATTTCAAATAATCAGATCCGCTACTCATAATGAATTTGGAATTACTGTCAACCAAAAGAATATTGTAGAGGAATGTAATGAAATCGGATCCTAAAAGTCCAATAAAACCTTTGAAAACACCAGTGAGAATCTTCTTGATAATACTGGTTAAAAGGCTACCAGTATAGTCGGTTTCATTTATCGGATTGTTGTGGCAATAGGAAAAGAGATTGTTTTCAAGGACATTTTGAGCCCCACTCAAAGAGTCGGTGGTATCAATGTTTATAAACCTACCAACATTTGCATCGTAGTATCTGCTCTGGAGATAATACAATCTAATCTCTTCATCGTAGTAGTAACCACGGTATCTAAAGGGGTTAACAGTTGCAATCTGGCAATCCGAAGAATCAAACTTGACTTCCGGAACGCCCCAAGCGTCGTAGGAGTATCTTGCGACAGTTTGAGCATCCTTGTCAACGATCGCAATTACATCGCCCTGCAGATTCTTGATGAAGTAGTAGGGAACATTGTTGTAAAGAATGCCGCAAACTGAATTTTCGTTGTCATAGAGAGGAATGAGAGTGTTACCGTCCCATACCTCTCGAAGAATCTTAGTTCCATCAAGAGTGTAGGTGTGAAGAATGCCGTTGACCTTCTTGCTCGTTCTGATACCGTTCGCATTGTAGGTATATTCGATGTTGTCAAACTTCTTAAGCTGACGTCCCTTTTCCCAAGTCAAAGTGTGATCGAGATACTTCGTCGGGTTACCCTGCGCATCGTACTCGATAGTCTTGCCATCGAATTCGGTGAGCAGATCCTTCCACGTTGCATTGCCGTAGGTGTAAGCCTTGCCGTTCTTCTTGGTGATGTTGCCGTAGTTATCATACTCCATAGAGTTTACAACTTCACCATTCACCGTCTCGGTAAGAAGCTGACCGAGTGCATCGTAGGTGTATAGAGTGGTATTGGTTATCGGAGTTTCGTCAACCGTGTAGGTCTCAACAACAGAGGTAATACGCTCCTCAGCATCGTAACCGTAAGAGAAGGTTGTGCCATTGGAAAGAATGATCTGACTGACGAGCTGAGTGGTAGCAGAGGACTTAACCTTAGCATTATTCTTATGTTCAGCCGTTACCTTACCTGCATGGTAAACAAACTGTCTGGAAACAAAGTCTGTTCCGAGCTGTAATTCATCAAATACCTTACGACCGAAGGAGTCGGTCTTGGAGTGGCTGGTTACATAGCGACCGCCTGCATAGAACTTAACGGTGGTATTGTCATCGTTGGTTTCGTAGTAGATAGTTTGAGAAGAGCCGCTGGCGGAAGTAATTACTTTCTTGGTCATCTTACCTTCAGTATCGTAGTAATACTTAACGGTATTGACGATAACCTTGGAGGTTACGATCTCGCCCGTAAGCTCGATATCCGCCTCGGTGGCGCGAACAATTCTGCCTTCCTCGTATTTATAATTATACTCCTTTTTCGCCGTGATGTCAATAGAACGGACGATATTTCCGTCACCGTCGTAGACATATTTATAGTGTGCAATAGGAGTTGCGGTCGAATCGACAGCCTTCGCCTCGGTCTCAAACCACTTTTCGGCGATCATCTGACCGATGGAGTTGTAAACTGCCTTCATCGTGTGACCGTTTGCATAGGTCATCTGCTTGAGACGACCGTTGCCGTTCTTGTAGGCGTATTTGATGAGAGCTTCATCTTTACCATCGATGCCGATGGACTCAAGGTTGTGAAACTCGTTGTATGCAAGAGCATACTTCATACCGTCACCTCGAATGATCTCGGTCATGTTGTCAAAGGTATCGTAAGCATAAGATACGTGGGCAAGTTCGGTGCCGTCCGCATTCTTGCCGGTGACCTTAGTTGTTCTGCCGGAATCGTCATACTCGTATGCAGTCTTATTGCCAAGGCGGTCGGTTACTTCCTCGTTGCGCGAAGTATCGCCGTCAACCGTGTAGGTTGTCTTGTTGCCGCGAGCGTCGGTTTCTTCAATGAGGTTGTTACCTGCGTCATCGCCTGCCATACAGTCATCGTCGTCATTAAACTTGAAGGAACGGTAGATCGTACCGAAGTCACCGTCGGTGAAGGTGGTCTCGGTCAGTGCATTGCCGAAGTTGTCCTTTGCCTCATTGAAGGTGGGCGTGGTGTCGGTTGCTTCGGCTGTCGATTCATCCGAGGTTCCCGTGCTTTCCACAACGAAATCCGATGCGGAAAGGGAAGTTTCAAGACTGTTGCGGACGAGCTGAATGTCATCGAAGTAAACGGTGCCGCTGCTGTAGCCATAGTCGCAGTAAACGCGGATGTACTGAATGATTCTGTACTTGCTCTTGGAGAACTGAACCGATGCAAACTGCCATTCCTCGGTACATGGCGAGAAGTCGGCGGTAAATTCCTCGGTGCCGTATTCACGGTGAGTGGTATCGTAGTACTTGATCACCGCACGGAGTCTGAAACGAGGAGCGTTGGTTACGTACTCTCTGTCGTGGTTGGGAAGTCCGTATCCCTTTGCCCAGCCGGAGAGCGTGAAGGTCTCGCGAGTGGAGCGTGTGGTACGAACGGCAGGCGTCTGGTATGCGTATCTGTCGGAGGATACTGCACCGCTCATATAGAGCGACTTGCTCATATTGAAGCAGGTACCCGTGGTGGAATATACACCGCCGGAGCAGGTCCAGCCGGAAGTGCCGCGCTCAAAGTTGCCGTTTTCAAGCATATTGTATGCGTTGGCGTAAGGATTGTTTTCAAGCTGTGCAGCGTCTGCGTAGACCGTACCCTTGCCGCTTACAAGAATCTGAACCTGTACGCTCTGTGCCGTAGCAAGCTCAAAGGGAACGATGAGACGAGTGTACTCACTATCGTACTTTGCAAGACGCTCGCTGACACCGAGAATATTGCCTGCGGTATCGGTTACACGGATGAATGCGCCTGCATTGGTTCCGCTGAATGCAGAGAGCACGCGGAGATAAGCAGAGGAGGTGTACTGACCCTTGGGAAGAGTATTGGTTACCTGATATACGCCATTTTCGCCGCAGTCTGCATTGTAGGACTGCATACGAAGTACCTTCTTGCCAAACTTAGCATAGGTCTCATATGCATAGTTGTTGATGTAGAGGTCGCCGCAGTTGCCGGGCATTTCGGACCAAGCGGAAAGCGACTCAAAGTTATGACCGGTCAGGAGGTTGTTGATATTACTTACAATACCTGCGCTGCCGTCGCCCGAGTGAGGATTGATACCGATTTCCTCGCCGTCACCGCCGACCTTGCCGGTATCGGTGGAGTAAACATACTCACTGACGATATTGCCGTCATCATCGAAGGTGTAGGTGGTGGTGATCACGTTGTTTGCGGTCTCGCCCTCGTCGGCATCCTTTTGCTCGGTAGTCGTTACGAGTGTTCTCGCGGAGGCTACGGAGTAGGAATAGTCAGACTTTGCACCGACGGAGTTATCGGATCCGTATTCGGTTACGCTTGCAAGGCGGTTGCCGCTGAAGGTGTACGCTACCTTATAGACCTGCGCGCCGTTTGCCTCCTGGAGCGTTACGCTCGTGGGCTTGTTCGCGGAGTAAGCAATGACTGCCTTCTTGCCATCGGGATAAGATACACCGGTGAGCAGATTGCCCGTATAGGTGTAGTTGATTGCAGTAAGGTCGGGAGCAACAATCGAGAGTAACTGACCGCTCGTATTGTAGGTGAAGCCGAACTCACGACCTGCGCCGTCGGTTACGGAAGTAATACGATTTGAGGTGTAGGTGATGTCCATATGGTTGCCGGATGCATCGGTGATCTTGATGAGTCTTCTGGATGTATCAAACTGATACGTATCTTCACCCTGCTTGAGAGTGCGCTTTTCAGGATCGTAGAGCATATCTCCACCGTTTACGTCCTCGAAGAGATTGTAGCACTGAGAATTGCTATCACAGCATACCTGAGTTTTGCTCTTCTTGAAGAAGGTTTCCTCACCGTTTTCGCCTACGTATATGTAGCCGGAATAAGAAGTACCGTCGTGAACAAACGTGGATGCAACCATACTCTGCATCATGTTGAGTTTGAAGCCGTAGCCAAGCTTCATAGCAGAGAATGTAGCGGTTGTGAGCTTAATGGCACTGTTGTTCGTATAGGTGTATCCTGCAAGAGCACTGTTGAAGAGATGCTTGATGGTCACGGGCATTCTGTTGCCGGACCAAGCGAAGTCCTCAGACTCAAACATATCTGTCAAAAACGGTTCTATAATTGTTGATGTATTTTCTCTTGTTTAAGGACTGCGCCAAAATGCTTCAATTTAGAAGTTATGAACAGTTTAAGAGAGGATCGGTATTAGAGCGTGCGGAATTGTATAAGAACATTTTGTTATACCATTGGGACAACTGAATTGGCGTGGTTTGCTTGTTGATAGAAAATGTAAATACAATCGGTGAAGGTGTCATACCCCAAAGTACGACATCTTTTGTAGTTGTAAAAAAATTGCAATGTAATCCATATTTGGATTTTTTTGTGAATGGTCTGATTTTAACTTGACAAACTCTTCCAAAGGTGCTATAATGAAATTGAAGAGGATTGGTGTTAAACGGATATTTGCCGTCGGAGGTGTTAGCTTTATGCGATTTTATAAGTGGGTTGAACGAAATCGATTGCTTTCCGGAGTTTTATTTTCCGCATTGCTGTGTGCGGCTGTGACGGCGTTGTTTTTGATGTTGGAAACCAAATGGCAAATCGTTTTGATTGTGGATCTGTTTTTTGTCATGTTGGTTAGTCTGTTCGTGCAATCCTGTGCCAATCATGTGTTGACACGGGCGAATGACAAAATGATGAACGAATGCAATCCGTTGCCTTTGATGGAGGAATGTGAACATCAACTCAAACGGGTACGGCGCGGTGCCAATCGGCAATTGTTGGAGATTTCGTATGCGGCGGCACTTGCCAATCACGGAGATCTGCAAAAGGCATATGATCTGTTGTATGCGTTGAATATTGACCGATATGCGGCAATGTTGCCGGGACCAAAGGTGGTGTATTACCATAATTTTGCTTATGTCTGCCATATGCTCGGTATGTATGAATGCGCCGATGCTTATCATCATAAAGCTGTGATGATGTATCGGGATCTGTTAAAATATTCCGTCCGACAGCAGAGAGGCATTAAGGATCTGCTTTTTGCGGCTGAATGGGAAGCCGAATTTCGGCACGACAACTATGCAAAGGCAATGACTGTGTTGGATCAGATGCGGGAAGAAACGCCTTTACAGGCAGTGGATCGCGCATGGGGGTATGCCAATGTTTATCTTGCCGTAAATGATTCTTCCGGTGCCGAAAAACATTTGCGATATGTGGCAAGATACGATCAATTGTTGATTGGCAGAAAAGCGGCTGAATTGTTGGATCAATTGAAAAAATAAGGATAACCGTTTGAAACGGGAGAGGCGCAATGGCAAAATGCCAGTGTGTTTTCTCCTGTTTTTTTCTTTGTTTCGGATTGGTATCTTTCAAAATATTTGTTATTTACTCTATTCGGTTCTCGATGCGGGGTTATCATTGCAGTGACAGAAGCCGTCTTTGACAATGGTTTTGGATTTCACTCGGTTTTTTTACAAAATCGGTCTGATTTTTGCAAAATTTCTATTGACAGAATCGGCGGTTTGTGTTATAATATATCAGATAGTGATGCGGATGTTGTCGGACAACTGCCGCGGAATCGATCCGGGATCTGTCGTGTGTGTGAATTTTGGGATTGAGGTTGAGTGAAGGAGATGCAGATGATTTTTCGGAATGCAACAATATGGAAGCAAAATCGAATGGTGAAGCAGGATGCGATCATGGTTGACGGAAAGCTTCATTTTTTCGATTCCAATACCGTCACTGTTTCTGTCGGAGATACTGTTTTTTCCGATTGTCTCATTTTGCCGGGCTTTTGTGATGTGCATGTGCACTTACGTGAGCCCGGTTTTTCTTATAAAGAGACCATGGAGAGCGGTACGGCGGCGGCGGCACACGGCGGCTATACCGCGGTTTGTTCCATGCCGAATTTGAATCCCGTTCCGGATTCGTCGGAACATTTGAAGATTCAAACGGAGGCGATTCGCCGCAATGCAAACGTTGCAGTTTATCCGTATGGTGCATTGACGGTCGGTGAAGCGGGTGAGATGGGTGCCGATTTGGAAGATTTGGCATCCGATGTGATCGGTTTTTCGGATGACGGACGCGGCGTCCAAAATGAAGAGTTGATGCGTTCGTTGATGGTGCGTGCCAAACGGTTGGAAAAGCCGGTTGTGGCACATTGTGAAGATAATTCGCTCTTGCGGAGCGGTTACATCCACGATGGAGACTATGCCAAAATACACGGACACCGCGGAATCTGTTCGGAAAGCGAATGGCGACCGATTGAGCGCGATCTGAGATTGGTTGCCGAGACAGGCTGTTCCTATCATGTTTGCCATGTCTCGACCAAAGAAAGTGTCGCCTTGATCCGCCGTGCAAAGTCGCAAGGGCTTCCCGTAACCTGTGAAACGGCACCGCACTATTTGGTGATGAGTGATGCTGATTTGCAGGAAGAAGGAAGGTTTAAGATGAATCCGCCTTTACGAGACGAGCAAGACCGACAGGCTCTTGTGGAGGGGATTTTGGACGGAACCGTGGATATGATCGCAACCGATCATGCACCGCATTCGGCAGAAGAGAAATCCCGCGGATTGGAAAAGAGCGCATTTGGTGTGGTGGGGCTGGAGACGGCTTTTCCCGTACTTTATACGCGGTTGGTCAAAACGGGAATCCTTTCGATCGAACGGTTGGTGGAGTTACTGTGTATCCGTCCGCGAAGTCGGTTCGGCATTGCATCGGATGTCGGATACTCCATTTGGAACGTTCAAAAAGCGGTATTGGTCGATCCTGCAAATTTTTTGTCATTGGGACGTTCGACGCCGTTTGAAGGATGGAAACTTTACGGCGAGAATCTTTTCACAGTGTATCAAAATCGAATTGTATATCGGTTTGATGATGCAAAAAAATAAAATAAGAATTATAATCATTATAAATTTGGAAAATAAGCAAAAAAGAGAAGGAGAGCGGATTATGGCAAAAAGAACGGACATCAAAAAAATACTGATTATCGGATCGGGACCGATTGTGATCGGTCAGGCGGCAGAATTTGATTATGCCGGAACACAGGCATGTTTGGCGTTGCGTGAGGAAGGATACGAGGTGATTCTCGTCAATTCCAATCCCGCCACGATTATGACGGATACAACGGTTGCCGACAAGGTTTACATGGAGCCTTTGACACTGGAATATGTTGCCAAAATTCTGCGCTATGAACGTCCGGATGCAATTCTTCCGGGAATTGGCGGACAGACAGGATTGAATCTTGCCATGCAATTGGAAAAGAAAGGTATTTTGCATGAGTGCGGAGTCGAATTGTTGGGAACCGGCAGTGATAGTATTGCACGTGCAGAGGACAGAGAATTGTTCAAAGAGATGTGCCAATCCATCGGTGAGCCGACCATTCCGTCCGAAATTGCTTATTCTTTGGAGGAGGCAAAGGTTGCGGCACAGCGTATCGGTTATCCGGTCGTTTTGCGTCCCGCATTTACGTTGGGCGGTACAGGCGGCGGTTTTGCCAATGATGAAGCGGAACTGATCGAAGTCGGAACCAATGCTTTTAAGCTTTCGCCGGTACATCAGGTTCTTGTGGAAAAGAGTGTGAAGGGATACAAAGAGATCGAATTTGAGGTCATGCGTGATTCCAACGATCATGCCATTACCATTTGCGGCATGGAAAATGTGGATCCCGTCGGTGTGCATACGGGAGATTCCATTGTTGTGGCACCGATTCTTTCTCTGTCGGACCATGACCGTAAAATGTTGAATGACAGTGCGATCAAGATTATTCGCGAGTTGAAAATTTCCGGCGGTTGCAATGTTCAGTTTGCTTTGGATCCGCATTCCAGCCAATACTACTTAATTGAAGTCAATCCTCGAGTATCTCGTTCCTCGGCTCTGGCTTCCAAGGCGAGCGGGTATCCGATCGCACGAGTGACGGCAAAAATTGCCGTCGGTATGTCGTTGGAAGAAATTCCGGTTGCCGGCGGAACAGCCGCCATCGAACCGTCTTTGGATTATATTGTTGCCAAATTCCCGCGTTTCCCGTTTGATAAATTCACAACGGCATCCAATCTTTTGGGAACGCAGATGAAGGCAACGGGCGAAGTCATGGGAATCGGTTCGACGTTGGAGGAATGTTTCCTGAAATCGGTACGTTCTTTGGAGATCGGTGTATGTCATTTCCATCTTGCAAAGTTTGACGGAATGAATGCCGATGAGTTGCTATGTTATATTTCCGAATTCCGTGACGATAATATTTATGCCATCGCACAATTGATGCGGTTGGGTATTTCCGTGGAAAAGATCCATGAAGTCACGAAAATAACGGATCTGTTCCTGCAGAGTGTACGTCGGATCGTGGATATGGAACAAACATTACAAGCAAATGTGAACGATCCAACGATATTGCGTGCCGCAAAGTGCATGGGCTTTTCGGACAAATTCATTGCCAAACTTTGGGGAGTCAAAGAACGGGATGTATATGCCTTGAGAAAGAGCGAGAAGATTCTTCCCGTGTTCCGAATGGTCGATACGCTTCATACCGGAAAATATATTGCCTATTTGTATTCTTCCTATACGGGAGAAAATGCCTCCCGTTTAACGGATAAAAAGAAGATTGTGGTCTTGGGGGCAGGACCTATCCGCATCGGTCAAGGTGTGGAATTTGATTATTCCACCGTACATGCTGTGCAGACCATTCGCCGTGCCGGGTACGAGGCAATTATCATCAATAACAATCCGGAGACGGTTTCCACCGATTATACCACAGCCGATAAGCTTTATTTTGAGCCGTTGACACCGGAAGATGTGATGGCAATTATTGATTTTGAAAAGCCGGAGGGTGTCATTGCCTCTTTGGGCGGTCAAACAGCAATCAATTTGGCACAATCGTTGATGGATCGCGGTGTCAAGATTATCGGTACCGATTGTGAAGCGATCGACCGTGCGGAAAACCGCGACAGTTTTGAGCGTATTTTGGAAGAACTCAAAATTCCGCAACCGCAGGGGAAGGGCGTATTTACCATCGAAGATGGTGTTGCAACGGCGGCTCGGATCGGGTATCCCGTTTTGGTTCGTCCCAGTTTTGTATTGGGTGGGCGAGCGATGCAGATCGTTGCCAATGAAGAACAACTTCGTCGGTATCTCAAAACAGCTTTTGATATTGATGCCGATAAACCCGTGCTGGTCGATCACTACATTCAAGGAAAAGAGGTCGAAGTCGATGCCATTTGCGACGGCAGAGATGTTTTTGTACCCGGTATCATGGAATTGGTCGAACGGACGGGCATCCACTCCGGGGATTCCATCAGTGTCTACCCGGCTTTCAGCATTTCCGATAAAGTAAAAGGGATCATTTTGCAATATGCAAAAAAATTGGGTTTGGGGATCGGTATCGTCGGTCTGTACAACATTCAGTTCATTGTGGATAAGAATGATCAAGTCTACATTATTGAAGTGAATCCCCGTTCTTCCCGCACGGTGCCGTTCTTGTCAAAAGCGACCGGTTACAGTCTTGCCGATATTGCCACCGAAGTCATCTTGGGGAAGAGTTTGAAGGAGCAGGGAATTTTTGATATTTATCCCGCCGAAAAGAAACGTTCTTATGTTAAAGTTCCGGTCTTTTCATTTAATAAAATTCGAGGATTGGACGCATATTTGTCTCCCGAAATGAAATCGACCGGTGAAGCAATCGGTTATGATGACAAATTGAATCGTGCTTTTTACAAGGCACTGCAAGCATCCGGAATGAAATTACAGAATTACGGTACGGTTTTGGCAACCATTGCCGACAAAGATAAAGAAGAGGCGTTGCCGTTGATTCGTCGCTTCTATAATCTCGGTTTCAATATTCAGGCAACCAAGGGGACTGCCGAATATTTGAAGGAGCATGGGATTCGCACTCACATTTTGAAAAAAATCAGCGAAGGCAGCGACGAAATTCCGGAAGCAATGCGGCAGGGCTATATTGAATATGTGATCAATACCAGAGACATCGGCAGTATGGAACAGTTGCATGACGGACAGGCAATCCGATTGTGTGCTACAGAAAATAATGTCAACCTCTTTACGGCGTTGGATACGGTTCGCGTTTTGTTGGATGTTTTGGAGGAAACGACTTTGACGATTTCCACGATTGATGCGTAAGTGAAATGAACAAAAAAGGAGAGCGACTGTGAAACAGAGTTGGTTCGAGATCATTAAAAACAAACATTTGACGGAAACCGTGATGCAAATGCGGTTGCGCGGAGATACATCGGCGATTACCGCACCCGGACAGTTTGTCAATTTGTTGTTGGAAGGGAAATTTTTACGCCGCCCGATTTCGGTTTGTAACTGTGAAGGAGATCTGTTGACGCTGGTGTATAAGATTGTCGGAGGCGGAACAGAGCAAATGAGCCGGATGCGGAGCGGTGAGCGATTGGACGTTCTGACAGGGTTGGGGAATGGATACGATCTGTCGCTTGCAGGTGATCGACCGTTGCTGTTGGGCGGCGGTGTCGGCGTTCCGCCGTTGTACTGGTTGGCAAGCCGTTTGATCGAGCAAGGGCGGCATGTGACGGTTGTATTGGGATTCAATACGGCAAGTGAGATCTTTTACAAGGAGCAATTTGTGGCATTGGGAGCCGATGTTCGGGTTGCGACAGTTGACGGATCGTGCGGAATCAAGGGATTTGTAACCGACGCAATGCGCGATCTTTCGTACACATATTTTTACACTTGCGGTCCGGAACCGATGTTGCGTGCCGTATGGAAAGCTTCGGCAACCGAAGGACAGTTGAGCTTTGAAGAACGCATGGGATGCGGCTTTGGAGCGTGCATGGGATGTTCCTGTAAAACTTTAACGGGCTATAAGCGGATTTGTAAAGATGGTCCCGTGATGAAAAAGGAGGAGATCTTATGGCAGGATTAAAGGTTACACTGTGCGGGATCGAATTGGACAATCCCGTGATTCCGGCGAGCGGATGCTTTGGATACGGCTATGAGTTTGCCGAATTATATGACATCAATTGTTTGGGAACCTTTTCTTTCAAAGGAACGACGCGCGAACCTCGTTTCGGAAATCCAACTCCTCGTATTGCCGAATGCACGGCAGGTATGATCAATGCGGTCGGCTTACAAAATCCGGGCGTGGAGAAAGTCATCTCCGAGGAACTTCCGAAATTGAAGACCTGTTTTCACAAACCGGTCATGGCAAATGTCAGTGGATTTTCCGTCGAGGATTATGCCGTGACATGCGAAAAATTAGATCGTGAAGAACAGGTTGGCTGGATAGAGGTCAATATCAGTTGTCCCAATGTTCACGGAGGTGGAATGAGTTTCGGAACTTCTCCGGATGCTGCGGCAACCGTTACAAAAGCGGTCAAAGCCGTGACAAAAAAACCGATTATCATCAAGCTCTCTCCCAATGTGACGGACATTGTATCCATTGCAAAGGCGTGTGAGGATGCCGGTGCCGACGGAATCAGTTTGATTAACACCTTGCTGGGAATGCGGATCGATTTGCGGAAACGCGCTCCCGTAATCGCCAACAAGATGGGCGGTTTTTCCGGCAGTGCGATTTTTCCCGTTGCCGTTCGTATGGTCTATCAAGTGGCGCATGCGGTTCAAATTCCCGTGGTCGGTATGGGAGGTGTGACGAGTGCCGAAGATGTGATCGAGATGATGATGGCAGGTGCGACAGCTGTGGAAGTGGGGGCTGCCAATTTAGTCAATCCGTATGCGGCAAGGGACATGATCGCCGATCTTCCGTGCGTGATGGAAAAATACGGAATTCAAACACTTTCCGAAATTATCGGAATTGCCTGAAAGGAGTTTTTGGATGCGTTACGAGAAGATTCTTTTATCTGCGGAAGATGAAGAGGTTTATTTGGAAGCTTATATTGCCGATCCGGTCGGCGATTTTACACGCCGTGCATTGTTGGTGATTCCGGGAGGCGGATATAATTGTATTTGTTCCGATCGTGAGGGCGAACCGATTGCCATGGCATTCCTACCGCATGGTTACAATGCTTTTGTTTTGCACTATACCGTCGGGCGGAAAAAACCGTTTCCCGCACAGTTAATCGAGGCGGCAAAAGCGATCTGTCATATCAAAGATCATGCCGAGGATTATCATATCCATGCCGATGAAGTCTTTGTTGTCGGATTTTCTGCCGGCGGACATTTGGCGGCATCTGCCGGCGTCCTTTGGAAACTGCCGGAAGTGCAGGCGGCACTTGGGAGATCTTGTTCGGATTATCGTCCGACGGGTGTGATGCTGATCTATCCGGTCATCTCAACGGATTATCACACGATGTCTTTCCAAAATTTGCTTTGCGAGGATTTTCCCTCGCGCGAGGCATTGGAAGCTTGCAGCATCGAGAAGCATGTGGAAGGCGATTCCTCGCCGGCGTTCGTGTTACATACGATGAATGATCAACTCGTGGATGTCAAAAACGCATTGGTGTTGGTTTCCGCATATGCAGATGCCGGTGTTCCATGTGAGTTGCATATTTATCCGGACGCGCCGCACGGCGTAGCATTGGCAAATGCCATTACCGCGTGCGGGGTTCCGAAATTTGATAATCCCACCATTGCCGAGTGGATTTCCAAAGCGGCAAAATGGGCAGATGTACTCTGCAAAAACAACAAAGAAAGCTGAATTTACGAGAGGAGATAGAATCATGGGAAAGGACGTTATTATTGCCTGTGACTTTAACAGTGCCGAAAAAACATTTGCGTTTTTGGATCGGTTTACCGGAAAAAAGCCGTTTGTTAAGATCGGAATGGAATTATATTATGCAGAGGGACCTTCGATTGTCAAGGAATTGAAACGCCGCGGACATCAAATCTTTTTGGATTTGAAACTTCACGATATTCCCAACACAGTCAAAAAATCCATGGCGGTATTGTCCGGATTGGATGTGGATATGACCAATTTACATGCGGCTGGGACTTGCCGCATGATGGAGGCTGCATTGGAAGGGCTGACGCGACCGGACGGCACCCGTCCGCTTTTGATTGCCGTTACGCAATTGACTTCCACCGATCAAGAGAGTATGGAGCAAGACTTGTGGATTGAAAAGCCGATTGCCGATGTGGTAATGCACTATGCTTCCAATGCCAAGCGTGCCGGATTGGATGGGGTGGTTTGTTCTCCGTTGGAAGCGGGCAAAGTCCATGAGACTTGCGGAAACAGTTTTTTGACCGTTACTCCCGGTGTGCGTTTTGCGGATGGCGATATCGGTGATCAAAAACGTGTGATGACACCGGTTGAAGCAAAACGGATTGGTTCGGATTATATTGTCGTGGGCAGACCGATTACAGCGGCTGAAGATCCTGTGGCGGCATATGAAAGATGCGTTGCCGAATTTGTGGACTGATGAAAAAATGAAACGGAGAGTAAATATGGAAAGCTACAAAAGAGAGTTTATTGCGTTTTTGGAACAAGCGGGCGTATTAAAATTCGGTGATTTTACCGCAAAAAGCGGTAGAAAAATTCCGTATTTTATCAATGCAGGTGAAATCAAAACAGGGGAACAGATTGCAAAATTGGGTGAGTTCTATTCCAAAAGTTATTTGGAAAAGGTCGGAAATCGTCGGACGGTTTTGTACGGTCCAGCTTACAAGGGAATTTCCATTGCGGTTTCCACATCCATAGCATTGGCAAAGAACGGGTTGGATGTTCCGTTTTTCTTCAACCGGAAAGAGGCAAAAGATCACGGTGAGGGAGGAATTTTTGTCGGGTATCTTCCGACGGCGGGAGAAGAGATCGTCATTGTTGAGGACGTTATCACGGCGGGAACAGCGATTCGGGAAAGTATGGAGAACCTGTCGTCTTTGAAGGATAGTCGTGTTGCAGCCGTGTTTGTCATGGTAGATAGACGTGAAAAAGGACGCGGTGAGAAATCTGCCATGGCAGAAATTTCCGATGAATTCGGTTTTCCCGTCTACTCGGTCGTGGATGTCTACGATATTATCGAGTATTTGGAAGCGGATGAGAAAAATGCCGAAAATGTGGCACGCATTCGGAACTATTTGGCTGTCAACGGTGCAAAAGAGTAAGAACGGTTGGCTCAAAACAGGTTCAACGGAGGTTTGGAATGAAAAGTTTGATTGATATTCGGGATCTGACTTTGCAGGAAATCGACGAGCTGATTGTCACGGCGAACGATATTTTGCAGAATCCGCAAAAATATTCGGAAGTTTGTCACGGAAAAAAATTGGCAACTCTCTTTTTTGAACCGTCCACACGCACTCGGTTGAGCTTTGAGGCTGCAATGTACGAGTTGGGCGGCAATGTTATGTCTGTAGCAGGCGGTGCAAGTTCCTCTGCGGCAAAAGGCGAGAGTGTTGCCGATACGGCAAAGACCGTCTCCTGTTATGCCGATATTATTGCCATGCGACATCCCAAGGAAGGAGCTCCTCTGGTGGCTGCAATGAATGCTTCGATTCCCGTCATCAATGCCGGGGATGGCGGGCATAATCATCCGACACAAACTTTGGCAGATCTGTTTACCATCTCACGAGAGAAAGGTCGGTTGAACAATTTAACGGTCGGTTTTTGCGGGGATCTCAAATTCGGACGCACGGTACATTCTCTTATCTCCGCTTTGTCGCGCTATACGGGGATTCGCATTGTACTGATTTCTCCGGAAGAGTTGCGCGTTCCGAGTTATATTACGACGGATGTTTTGGAAAAGAACGAAATTCCGTATATCGAGACGACCGACTTGCTCTCGGTGATGCCGGATTTGGATATTCTTTATATGACGCGCGTACAGCGGGAACGATTTTTTAATGAGGAAGATTATTTGCGACTTAAAGACAGTTATATCTTAACACCGGATAAATTGAAAGATGCCAAATCCACGCTTTCCGTGATGCACCCTTTGCCGCGAGTCAATGAGATCTCCGTTGCGATTGACAATGATCCGCGTGCATGCTATTTTAAGCAGGTTATGAACGGAAAGATCATCCGTAAGGCTTTGATCATGAAGCTGTTGGAGGTACACGTATGAATATTGATGCCATTAAAAACGGAATTGTGATCGATCATATTGCCGCAGGTCGCGGAATGGAATTATATCGGTTGCTTTCTTTGGATGAATTGGATTGTACGATCGCACTGATTAAGAATGTCGGCAGCAGAAAAATGGGAAAAAAAGATATGATCAAAATTGATGCCGATATTCCCGTCAATATGGATATTTTGGGATATGTAGATCCGAATGTGACCGTGAATCTGATCCGCGACGGTGCGATTGCAGAGAAAAAACGATTGGAATTGCCGCAACGCTTGGTCAATGTGATTGCGTGCAAAAATCCTCGTTGCATTACCTCGACAGAGCAAGAGTTGCCGCATATCTTTCGTTTGACCGATCGTGAACATCGCGTTTATCGTTGCCTGTATTGTGAGGCAATGGCGGAACGGGATGCAAGCGGGAAATGATTGTGTGATGTTTGTTGGAACGATGAAATCAAAAAAGCGGGATTTCCCAATTGGGAATTCCGCTTTTTGTATATGTGTGACGTATTATTTTTTGCGAGGACGCAAGCAAAAATATTCCACGGCAAGGAGAAGGATACCGATCAGAATTCCGAACCACAGGGGCGTGGAACCGCTTTCCATTGCACCGACCAGACCGATGATTCCGATCAGACAAAATGCAATTCCTCCTATGCGAAACAGTCCGCGTTCCTGTACGCGCGTAACGAACAAAACAAGTGTTGCAAGGATGGCGAACAACCGATCGGCGTACTTTTTCCACCGATTTTTGTTTTGTTTTGCATTTTGAAAATATTGATTAAAAATATCGTTATTGGAATTAAAATTGACGTTTTTTTCATAAGAAGCATTCATAAACAACCTCAGAAATATCCGATTTGGAATTTTCTTGACTGTATTATAACACAATATTTTTTCTTTGTCAATAGATTTTTTCCAAAAAAAGAAAAATATTTTCAAAAAACACTTTACAAACAGGAAAAGATATGGTATAATGAGACCGTAATCGGAAAAAGGAGGAGAATATGGAATCTTATTTGGAACGAATCAAGCAGTTGAAAAACGAGAAAAAAATGACAAACGACCGTCTTTCGGAGTTGTCCGGTATTCCGCTTGGAACGTTGAGCAAATTGCTGGCGGGGATGAGTGATTCTCCCAAACTTTCCAATATTGTTGCCATTTGCAATGCGCTGGACTGTTCGGTGGAATATGTTGTCAGCGGGACACCTGAAAATACCAACAATTATACGCTGACAACATCGGAGATTCATTTGATAGAAACCTATCGTTCATTGGATGGATATGGCAAAGATCTGATTCAAACGATTTTGGATAAAGAGGCGGTTCGGATGAACGATTCGGCACTTGCCAGTGAAGCACCTTCAGACAAAGGTCATTCTGCCTCCGAACGGAAGAGGGCACGTGTTTTGCCGTCTGTTCGAGTACACAGCCGTTATGCCGGCGAACTGCCGCATACGGGACGGCGTGAGATCTTACTGTATGAATTGCCTGTTTCCGCCGGTGTCGGGGTTTATTTGGATGAGACCGATGCCGCTGTCGGTATTCGCATTCCGGATAATGAAAAAACGGCAGATGCAGACTACGCTTTACGTATTCGCGGGAACAGTATGGAACCGAAATATCATGATGGCGACATTTTGTTGGTGCGTCGCGGCGATGGTGTGGAAGTCGGAGAGTTGGGGATTTTTTTGTTGGACGGCAATGGATTTTTCAAGGTTTTCGGCGGAGATCGGTTGTTGTCTCTCAATCCGGAATACGGACCGATCCTGCTTAAGGATTTTACCGACGTGCAATGTAAGGGGCAGGTCGTCGGTCGTTTGAAACGAAAGTAATATCGGGAAAACAATAATAAACAATAACAAATAATAACAATAACGAGAATTGTATATGAAAAGTGAAAAAGGAATTCACGATCATCATCGGGAACGGATGCGCGAGCGTGTCAAATGCGGAGGCCTTTCGAGCTTTGCCGAACATGAACTGGTGGAGATGTTGTTGTATTACAGCATTCCGCGCGGAGATACGAATGAATTGGCGCATATCCTAATGAATCGTTTTGGTGGTTTTAATGAAATTATTGAGGCTTCTGCCGATGAATTACGTGATGTGAAGGGAATCGGTGAATCCACAACAATACTTGTAAAACTGATGGAAGAGGTCATCCGCAGATATGTCAGGCTTTACTCTCCGGATGTGACGCGGTATGATACACTTTTGAAAGTTGCAAATTATATTTGGCCTCGTTTCTTAGGACTGAATCGAGAGTGCCTTTATATGATGTTGTTCAATAACAAAATGGCAATGATTGATTGTAGTTTGATCTGCGAGGGAACGGTCAATGCTGCAAAATTGCATCCACGGATTATTTTGGAAAAAGCATTTCGTAAGAATGCCGCGACGGCGATTTTGGCGCATAACCATCCGCATGGAGTTTCTGTTCCTTCCGAAGGAGATATTGCATTGACAAAATTGCTTTTTGAAGATCTGGCAATGGTGGGCATCACCTTGTTGGAACATATCGTGGTTGCCGAAAATCATTTTTTACCGATTATTAAGCATCACCCGGAGGTCAGACGGATGCGAAGCCGAGAAGGCGGCGCACCTTTGATCGAAGCTTTGGACTTGGATCTGGTAGAGTTTTACGGTGTTAATGAAAAAACATATCGTTTTGAAGATGTGATTGATCCGATTCTGAAAGATCCTGTAGGCGGACGATGAACATTCCGAAAAACCGGTACCGATGTTTCCATCTTTCAGAGGGAACATCGATACCGGTTTTTGCATGGCAATGATCCGATTTAGACCGTGACCGTTTTTCTTGCTTGCGGCGGGATGGGTTTGGCATGTGTCGCCGTCATGCCGTAATGTGCGGCTGAAGACAGTGCCGATTCGATGCGCAACAAGCGATTGTATTTGGCAACGCGTTCACTGCGGCAGGGAGCCCCTGTTTTAATGAGCGGTGCATTGACGGCGACGCAAAGATCTGCCAATGTGGTATCCTCGGTTTCACCGCTCCGATGAGATGGAATGAATTTGTATCCTGCACTTTGTGCGGTCGAAATGACGTTAAGCGTTTCGGTCAGTGTTCCGATCTGATTCGGTTTGATGAGAATGGTATTCGCAGCATGGTGGGCGATTCCTTCTTTGAGACGTTTTTCATTTGTGACGAATAAATCGTCACCGACTAAAAGTATGCGGTTGCCGAGACGAGCGGTCAACTCACTCCATCCGTCGAAATCTCGTTGATCCAATCCGTCTTCAATGGAGAAAATCGGATATTTTTGTGATAAGGTTGTCCATTTTTCAATCAGCTCGGTGCGAGTATATCGTTGACCGTGTTTGGGGGTTCGGTAAGAACCGTCTTCCAAATACCATTCTCCGACAGCACAGTCCAATGCAATCTTGACTTTGTTTGTGCGGTAACCGCTGTCTTCAATGGCGCGACAGATCAACTCCAAAGCCTCTTCATCGTTTTTCAAATTCGGCGCAAAACCGCCTTCGTCACCGACCGTGGAGGTATAGCCTTCAGTGCGCAACAACTTGCCCAGTGTATGGTAGATTTCGCTGCCGATGCGCAGTCCTTCCGAAAAAGAGGAGGCACCGATCGGTGCAATCATGAATTCCTGAATTTCCACGGTGTTGGAAGCGTGTGCACCGCCGTTGAGAATATTCATCATGGGAATCGGCAGGTGATTGGCGGCAACACCGCCGAGGTAACGGTACAGCGGAAGATGATACCAGTTTGCGGCGGCACGTGCGGTTGCCAGCGAGACGGCAAGAATCGCATTGGCACCTAAGCGACTTTTGTTTTCCGTTCCGTCCAGATCGCACAAAATTCGGTCTATTTCATTTTGTTCGGAGGCTGACATTCCGGAAAGAGCCGGAGAAATGATCTTGCCGACTCCGGAGATTGCTTCCAGGACGCCTTTTCCGCCATATCGGCGTCGGTCTCCGTCACGCTTTTCATCGGCTTCATAAATTCCGGTTGATGCACCGGACGGAACACTTGCAACGCCGACCGTGCCGTCTGTCAAAAAAACGGTCACTTCGACAGTGGGATTTCCTCTGGAATCCAAAATTTCTCTGGCGCAACAGCGTGTAATTTGAGGTTTGTTCATCTTCTTACATCCTTTCATGCAAAAAATGTGGCAACCCTATTATCGACGGTGCTGAAACGCCTTATGCAATTGTCATGAAAAAGAAAAGTGCACACCGTGGTTCTGCGAGGCGGTGTCATAAGATTGACACTTCACAAAACGGATGCGGTGTGCATCAGGGGAACCCGACGGACGATTGCCCATCGGCAGATAATATTATACTACATTTTTCCGGATTTGTAAATATTCAATTGTGACGAAAATTAGCAAAAAAATTTGTGAAAAAGCATATGAGTTAGAAAAATTCATCCGATTATCTGGATTTTTTGTGAATATTTTCAATAGACATGGATGTCGCACATGTTCCTGTCCATTGGCTGTGCGAAGATTCGGTTGGTATTTGCCTCACTTTCACGGAAGGAAACGGATGAAAAGCCGACAAACTGACAGTTCGGGCGGATTTGTTGTATGGCTTCCGTTTGCGACGGCAGGAAAAAAGGAATGTCGAAAAGGCTTTTTGAAGGATGCACGCCGACAGGTTTGTCTCATATTCTGTAGTAGGGGATGTTTCCCCGCATTATCAGAACGGAGAGTATTGTATGGCAAAATTTACAAATTACGCAACTTTGTCCTATAACGGCGGCAGGATTGATTCCAATACCGTTACGGGCGAGTTGATTGAAATATTAACAGTCAGTAAAACAGCAGTCGAATCGAGCTATACGGCAAAAGGGACGATCACGTATGTCTTGTCTTTGGTCAACAGCGGAACGGTTCCGTTGAACGGATTGACAGTGACCGACCGGTTGGGTGGGTATGTTTTTCAACAAGAGACGGTTTATCCCTTGGCTTATATTGAAAATTCCGTTCGCTACTATGTGAACGGAGTGCTTCAGACAACACCGAGTGTGGAGATGGGACCTCCTTTGGTGATTCAGGGACTGACGATTCCGGCAGGTGGAAATGCAATTTTGATCTATGAAACCGCAGTGACCGCCTATGCGCCTCTTGGCGTTGATGCATCGATCGTCAATCAAGCGGTGATTACCGGCGCGGGAATTGCCGAACCTTTGGTTGCCGAGGCTACGGTGGAGGCGGAACAAAGAGCCGATTTGAATATTCGCAAAGCACTTTGTCCGACATCGGTTGCGGAGAACGGACAATTGACTTATACCTTTGTGATTGAAAATTTCGGCAGTCTTCCGGCAATGGAAAGCGATTCCGTTATTTTGGCTGATACGTTTTCTCCGTCGCTCCGTTCGGTTGTTGTAACATTTGACGGTACGACCTGGACGGAAGGGGCGCAGTACACTTATCAAGCTGCCACAGGCGTTTTTTCGACGATTGCCGGACAGATCACGGTGCCCGCTGCCGAATATGAGCAGAATGCCGACGGCAGTTGGACGGTGACACCGGGTAGCGTGACCTTGACTGTCAGTGGAACTTTGACATGATGAAGTAGGAACGGCGGGGCAGTACGGTTGCTTGTTTTTCGATGCAAGGAAGGGAATGCTTCCATGAAACCGGATCAAAATAAAAAAATAGACGAGAGGATTCGCCCGATTCGCTTGTTGTGATTCCTTGATTTCGACAAAAAACTCCGCACCTCAAATTCTGAAGTGCGGAGATGATTTTGTAAAATTGAGAATTCAGGGGACAGAGGAAGCATTTGGAATACCTTGTTTGAATCAAATTCTTATGGTTTCGTCAAGACTCTGTGAATATCCCCGTGTTTTCTTTCATCCATTATTCGCGTGCTTTATTTCTCAGCTCAAAGCAAGCACTGCAATAGACCGGTCTGTCACCGGAGGGCTGGAATGTGATCTTTGCTTCGCCGCCGCAATCGGCACAGACAGCCGTAAAATATTCGCGGGGGGCGCGCCCTGCATTTTTCTTTGCATCGCGACATGCTTTGCATGCTTTCGGTTTGTTCAAAAAGCCTTTTTCGTCATAGAATTTTTGTTAGCCTGCCGTGAAAACGAATTCATTTCCGCAATCCTTGCAGATCAAAGTTTCGTCTTCATAGACTTTTTCTTCTGTCGTACCGTAGTTTTCGTCCAACATGTGTGTAACCTCTTTTCGTCTTGAATGATATTGTTTTTTGCCCTCGGCGGATTTTCACCGCCATCTCCTTGAGGTGCTTTGATTAAGCTATTCGGGCATTTTTTATGGATTTGGAATCTCTTTTCGCAATTTTTGTCGGATGCGATAGATTGCATTCTGCACGGAACGTTCCTCTTTGTTGAGCTTGGAAGCGATCTCACGTGCTGTCCGTCCGGTATAATACAACCACCACACACGATTTTCATAGGGGGACAATAGGGATCGAATGCGATGATGGAGTAGCGAATAATTTTCTTCCTCCACGATCATCTGTGCCGGATCTTGTGTTTCGGTTGGCGAAAATTCCGAACCGGATTCAATTGGAACATCGGAACGCTTTTTTCGGAGACAGGAGATTAAACGATTTTTGATGCAACATTTGGCGTATGCACCGAACTCGATCGATACCGTTGTCAAGTCGTACCGATTCACCGCATTGTAAAATGCGATGCATGCTTCCTGTCGGAAATCTTCACGTTCATCCGTGACGGCGTGGGAGGAATTCGCAAACGATGCGGTTAATGTGTCAATCAAAGGAGAATATTTTTCCAACAGTTCCTCAAAGGCTTGCTGATCGCCGGCTTTTGCCAAACGAATCCGGTCATGAAGGGATAAATCGGTACGCTGATTCATTTCGGAAATCCTTTCCGCAAGTCTTTTTGCGAGACGCTTGTAAAAAATAGCCACTTTCAACATCTTAATTATAACACTTTTTTGCAGAATGTCAACAAAAAAATTTCGACAAAAAATACGATGATTTTCTAAAATCGGACGGTTTTAACAAAAAAGGCTTGCTGTTTTTGATAGTTTTAACAATCAAAAAATACAAGCCTTGGTAATTATTTACATTTTACATAGCAAAAAATTGTGAAAAATGAAGATGATTTTCCATCGGTTCAATCCAATATCGGGAGTACCGAGATGGGAGAAAGCCCGACCGTGCAAAGTGCATCATTGGCGGCTGTTTCGCTCATCCGTTCGGATACAACCGCAAATTTACCGCCATCCAAAAAAATACAGGTGTCGGTCTTGAATGCCGCTTTGGCTTTTTCGGCACAGCGGGAACACCCTTCGATGATATAACAGCGACGGCACACAAACGTTTCTTTGGCGGCTATATCATCATCGGTTGCTATTCTCCAAACGGGAAGGCGACGTTCGGCAGAACGATGGGACAGTATATCCAGAATATCTGCTACCACGGCACTGGCGGTTGGAAGTTTTCCGGCACCGGCTCCGTAAAACAGCGCGCGCCCCAACATATTCGCTTCAATCAAAATCCCGTTGTAAACGTCTTCGACATGACTGATGGGATTGGCGGCGGGAACCAGGAAGGGGGAAACCAATGCCAAAACACGGTCTCCGATCTTTTCGGTGTGACCGATGAGCTTAATGGTACATCCCAGCTTGTCCGCAAGTGCGGTATGTTCCGAAGTGATGCCGGTGATTCCTTTTGCCGGGATTCGATTGGGATCCAACAGGATGCCGAATGCCAGAGCCGCCAAAATGACGATTTTTCGTGCCGCGTCCACGCCTTCCACATCTGCCGTCGGATTGGCTTCGGCATAGCCTTTTTGCTGTGCCAATCGGAGAGCGTCGGAAAATTCAGCCCCTTCGTTTTTCATTTTTGTCAAAATAAAGTTGGTCGTTCCGTTCAAAATACCGCTCACGGACAGGATCTCATTGGAAGCGAGATCTGTTTGCATGGGACGAATAATGGGAATTCCTCCGCCGACGCTTGCTTCAAACAGATAGGATACATGATTTGCGCGTGCAATATCCAACAGCTCGGCGCCGAACGTGGCGACCACTTCCTTATTCGATGTGACCACGTGCTTTCCCGCTTTCAATGCCGCACAGGTAAATTCATAGGCGGGGTGAGAGCCGCCCATCATTTCGGCGACCAAAACGATTTCGGGATCGTTCAAGATGATGTTGATGTCATGAACGACGCGATTTCCGAGCGGATGATCCGGAAATTCCCGCAGATCGAGAATGTATTTGATGTTGACGTGATCCCCGCAGTAAGCGGCGATCTGCTTTTTGTTTTCGGACAGCACTTCGGCGGTTCCGCTGCCTACAACGCCAAAGCCGAGAATTGCAATTTGCAACATAAGATATAGCTCCTTCCATGGAAAAACGTCGGTAAAATTACGTTTACCGATCCTCTCCCCTATATCATACCACAAAAAGTACAAAATTGCAAACAAAACTATTGAAAAAAATGAAAAAATATGTTATACTTTATAGCGGAAACCGTATTTTGTTTTTGATTACGCGGAGGGAAAAAGAGTATGCCTTCAAAATCCACAAAAAAGTTGGATAATGTCAAAGCATTTGTGCTGTATTTGATGCGAAATATCAACTATCCAATGACCTTTGTCACGATCAACGACATTGTTATGCAGTCGGATTATATTCTGTATTTGGATCTGGCTGAAGCTTTTCAGGAACTGTTAAGCGGTGAGTTGGTGTGTGAGGACGGAAAAGATGAACGCGGTGATGTACTGTATTCCGTCACACGCAAGGGTGCGATGATCGCGGAAGAATTGTCGAGGGATATGTTGCCGGATGTATTGGACCGTGCTTTGAGTTGCGCATTGCAGTATTTGGATTTCAAACGCCGCGGAGTCTGTACGGACACTTCTCACGAACGTCGGGCAGACGGAACGGTGGATGTCACTTTGACCTTGAAAGAAAACGGAAAGACACTGTTGAATCTGACGGTGAATGTGGATTCCGAATACCGTGCGCATCAATTGCGACAAAATTTCCGTGAGCGACCGGAAGTTGCTTGGCGCGGAATTTTGGCATTATTATCCGGTAAAATGGATTATCTTTTTAATCAATCCGATATTTGAACTGCTTCACGGATATAAAAAAGAGACTGCTTCCGACAGTGGAGCAACCTTTTTTGTAAAAGTATCCGAAAGACAACAATAAATGTCTTAAAAAAAGCAATAAATGCCGTGACAAACGCAATTTTTTATGCTATAATTCTATTATTACCATTATAAAAATAATTGTTGATGCAAAAAAGAGGAAAATTATGCCCAATTACCAAATTATTTCCAGCGATCTGGACGGAACATTATTGAATCTCGATATGACGGTCAGCCCCGAAAATAAAGAGGCAATCCGCAAGCTTGCCGAAAAAGAAATCCAATTTGTGCCCAATTCCGGACGGGCGTGGGATGAGCTTCCGAATGAAGTCAAAACGGATCCGAATATCCGATATTGTATTTGTTCCAACGGAACCGTGATTTACGATAAACAAACAGGACAACGCTATGCGACTTATTATCCGAACGCGCTTTATCGACAGGTATTGAAATTTCTCAATCGGTATGACACTTTTGTTACGATGCATCGTTCCGGACATTCCTATATCGATGGCAACCGTGTTGATCCGGAGACTTGGAATCATTATCGGTTGAATCGCTATTGGCTTGCAATGTATCGGCAAGCCAGCATTTTCACAGACCACTTTGAAGAATTGCTTGTGGAATCGGATGAGACGGAATCTCTTGTGGTCTTCTTCCATAGAGATGAGGAATTGCAAGAATGTGCCTCCGTTCTGCACGATTTGGGGTTGAAAGCAGTTTCGACCGCTGCCAATAACTTAGAGATTTTTTACAGCCAAAGTGGCAAAGGGAACGCGATGTTGCGGTTGGCTGATCTGCTGGGCGTCGCTCATTCCGATACCATTGCGGTGGGAGATACCGATAACGATGCTGAAATGTTGAAAGCCGCCGGACTGGGACTTGCCATGCAGAATGCTTGGGATTCGTTGAAATCCGTTGCCGATCAAGTTTTGCCCGTTAACAATGACCAACATGTTGCCGCTTATATTTTGGAACACATGATATAACGCTTTGACCAATGCGAAAGAAAAACCATTATTGCGATCATTTCCGATCGGTTGAGCCAAGTGCTCACATATGCCGACGGATATGGTCGCATTTTTTTGCGCAAGGGAGAGCTATCCGCATTTTGAGACGGAGGAGCAGAAGCACTCACAATGACTTTTTCGGCAAATTTGATTCCGTTTATCCCACGTTTTGCGGATTTGTCAAGTGTTTTGCGGCATTCGGCGTACCGATTCATTGAGAACAAACAGCGTCTACTCCGATGTTGGAGTGGACGCTGTTTGTTTCGGAAAGACATGGATTCGTTCAAATGATGCCGAGAAACCGGTCCGTGATCGGATCTTTGCACAGATCGACGAAAAGGAAATCCTCAGCCACGTCCTTCAAATGGATCGGATCTAGTTGTAAGCGGTTGCACAGATCGACCAATGTTTGAACGCGCCGACGATCGGTGGCGAGATCGGGAAATCGAATTTGAGCACCCGGTATGGCGTTTTTGCAAGTGGACAGGGCGATGCCGTAAACCGTTTTTCGATCGGTCTGTGTGCGACAAACCGATTGTGTCATTGTATAGGTATAGATGTCGCTGTTTTTGTTCATCATCTTGCATTCCTCCGTTATCTTGATTGCCTTTTTGAAGCGTCGGCTTTTGGTGTTGCGACCGATCTTTCGGATGGTTTAATTATAAAGCGACGGTGTTTGTTTTGATAGGAAGTGTGCCTCCGTTTTTTGTCGGAAAATCAATTTTTTGTCGATTTTTGTCATTTGAGAGGAGAAAACGCGGATGAATGTTGAAAAGAGAACGGAATATTTTTTATTCCTGTCACGCTCCGACAATTTTTTTGATTGGTCTGTGTTACAATGGGAAAACAAGAAAGACAAGCCTTGGAAGGAGAGCGTGAAAGAGATGTTCAAAAAAGGTGGGAAGCTTGCATATGATGTACATTTGGATACGATGGTGATTCATGTTGGCGGTGAGATTGACCATCACAGTGCGGTTTGCGTTCGCACGGAAATGGATGAACGTTTGTTGGCGGAACGTCCCGCGAAAGTTCTGTTGGAACTTTCGGCGGTGGATTTTATGGACAGTTCCGGATTGGGACTGATCATGGGGCGATTGGCATTGGTCCGTCAGTACGGAGGAACGCTTGCTGTTCTGGATCCCAGCCCGGCAGTGATGAAGATGCTCCAATTGGCGGGAATGGATCGAATGGTTTCCGTTTTGCAAACGAAGGATGAAAAAAGAAAAGGGGAAGAAGCATGAAGAATAACAGAGTGGATTTCAGTGCGGCAGTCGAAAATGAAATGCGGTTGACTTTGCCGTCTTTATCGGTGAATGAGGGGATGGCACGCGCCGCGGTCTCTGCCTTTTGTGCGCAATTGAATCCGACGGCTTTGGAACTTGCCGATATTAAATGTGCGGTTTCGGAGGCTGTCACAAACTGTATCGTACACGCCTATCGGGAAGAACGCGGGGAAATCGTTATGGAAGTCAAGCTTTGCGAAGGAAGGTTGATTCAAATCGAAATTCGTGATCGCGGATGCGGCATTGAAAATATCAAGCAGGCGATGGAACCGCTGTTTACAACCGATGCCGAAGGAGAGCGGAGCGGCATGGGATTTACCGTGATGGAAAATTTTTGCGACGACGTGCGTGTGAGCAGTCGTCCGGGGCGCGGAACTACGGTGACGCTGTTGAAACGGTTACATAAGTGAAGTCCGCATCGGCTGAACTTACAATTTCAAATAGAGGTGATCGCATGGATCAAGCATCCGTTTATGAACGAAATACCGCACTCTTGGAACGATTGAAAGAAGGCGACGAAACCGCCGAAGCAGAATTGGTGGAGGAAAATCTCGGATTGGTACGCACGGTGGCACGGCGTTTTTTGGATCGTGGGACAGAATACGAGGATTTGATCCAAATCGGTACCATTGGAATGATCAAGGCGATTCGTTCCTTTTCCTTGGATCGCGGGACTGCATTTTCCACCTATGCGGTCCCCTTGATCGTGGGGGAGATCCGACGGCATTTGCGCGATGACGGATTGATTAAAGTCAGTCGGATCTACAAGCGGCAGGGACTGTCTTTGATCCATGAAAAAAACCGCATCGTGGCAGAGGAGGGACGGGAACCGGGCATTGCCGAGTTGGCAAAAAAATGCGGTGTGAGTGTGGAGGAAGCTGCGATCTCCTTGGATTCCATTTCTCCGGTCACATCGCTATCCGATTTTGTTTACGGAGAAGAGGGAATGACTTATGAAGGAATGATTGCCGATTCGGAAAACGAAAGCGAGTTGATCTGTGACCGTGTTGCACTGTCTCAATGTATCGACCGTTTGCCCGTATTTTGGAGAAAGATCGTTTTGATGCGGTATTATCGAAATTTGACTCAACAACAAACGGCAAGTGCGTTGGGGGTGACACAAGTCAAAATTTCTCGTGAAGAGAAGAAAATTTTGTCTTTTCTTCGGGAAGAACTTTCGTAACCTCTTGACATTTTTGAATTTTTCTGTTATACTAATGTTGTCGGAATTTGACAAAAAAATCATTCTCTAACGATGGGAGGAACGGATTTCCATTGCACGATCGCACAGAACCGAAAAAACACGGCATCCGCTCTTGTTTGATGACCGCCCTTCAAACGTTGCGTTCCGCGTTGCAACGATGCCAAAAAAGCCGTTGCAAAACCGACGATTCGACTAAAAAGCGACGGAAGTTTCCGATGTTCGCATGTGCGTTTCTGGGCGTGGTGGTGCTGTTCGGAATTGCTCTTTGGTGTTTGAATGCGGCGGTGATTGCAAAAACAGCGGATCGGATCGTAACGCCTCACGAATTGACCGAGATGGAAGAACGGTTTGATTGCATTCTGGTATTGGGGTGCGGTGTCTATCCGGACGGTCGAATGAGTGACCGTTTGCGTGATCGTGTCGATGTTGGAATTTCACTGTATGCGAAAGGCTTTTCTTCTGTTTTGTTGATGAGCGGTGATCGAAGTGCTGACGGCAGTTATGATGAAGTGGGTGCCATGAAAACTGCGGCAACGAATGCCGGGGTTCCGGAAGATTGTGTATGGATCGATCCGCGCGGCTTTTCCACCTATGAAAGCATTGTTCGCTTGACAGAATTGTACGGCGGGCAAAAGGTTTTGATCGTTTCACAGGAATACCACCTGTATCGCGCTTTGTACATTGCCGAAAAGCTCGGCATGGAAGCGTATGGTGTCAGTGCCGACGAACGTTCCTATCGGGATTGGTTCAAATGCGAGGTGCGGGAGCTGTTTGCGCGTGTTAAAGATATTTGGTACATGCAGCGCAAGCCGGCTGTCGATTTGTCGGCAGAATGATTTTGACAACGGTTTCATTGTAAATACAAACAAATATAAAAATGCGGAGGAAATCAAAAATGGCAAGAATTATTTTGAATGAAACATCCTATCACGGTTCCGGTTCCGTCAAGGAATTGGCAGGAGAGATCTTGGGCAGAGGCTTCAAAAAGGCTTTGGTTTGCTCGGATCCCGATTTGATTAAGTTTGGCGTAACGCAAAAGGTTTTGGATGTGTTGGATGATGCCAAGATTGCATATGAGGTATATTCCAATATTAAAGCCAATCCTACGATTGAGAATGTACAAAGCGGTGTCGCGGCATTCCGTTCCGCCGGTGCCGATTGTTTGGTTGCAGTCGGCGGCGGTTCTTCGATGGATACCTGTAAGGCGATCGGCATTATCATTGCCAATCCGGAATTTGCCGATGTTCGCAGTTTGGAGGGCGTTGCACCGACCAAACATCCGTCGATTCCGATCATTGCGATCCCGACGACTGCCGGTACAGCTGCCGAGGTCACCATTAACTATGTCATCACCGATGTTGAAAAGAAAAGAAAATTCGTATGCGTGGATGTGCATGATATTCCTGTGGTTGCCATCATTGATTCCGAGTTGATGAGCTCCATGCCCAAGGGATTGACTGCCGCGACGGGTATGGATGCTTTGACACATGCAATTGAGGGATATATTACCAAGGGTGC
>CAZUYA010000020.1:0-28901 GCA_964624685.1 uncultured Ruminococcus sp.
CAATGTACGGCAGGCTGTATCGCTTGCAAACTTTGCGAAAAGAATTGCCCCGTCGGTGCCATTTCGGTCACCAACGGTATCGCCGCCATCGACCAATCCAAATGTATTTCCTGCGGAAAATGTGCCGAAAAATGTCCGCGCAAGATTATCAAACAACCCCTTTGATTCATTTGCCGATACAATTCCGATTCGTTTTTTTGAAATCGAACCCCCATACAAGAAGAGGCAGTCCGTTGTTCAAACAGACTGCCTCTTCTTGTATCAAACGGTTTGCATGATGTTGACTTTACGCATCAATGTGTTGCATTGTCAACGCAACCCGATCCGAAATCTTGACCGTATCGATCCCGAAAATCGAAGTGTGCAACGTATCCCCAATCGGTTGCCGCCAAACGTCCGGAATTGACCGAATCCCGTTTGCCATGCCCAGAATCGAACCGACCGTTGCGCCGTTGCAATCGGTATCAAACCCCGTTTCCACCACCATGCAAACGGATGTTCCGTAATTGCCTTTTCCGTACAGCAATACTGCCGCAACAATCATTGCGTTGGAGATCACGTGACACCAACCATGTGCCGTATATTCATCATATTTCCTGTGGATCATGCGGAAACAATCCTGTTGCGAAATCCCCGTCCGAAAAGTCTCTAACACCGACATGACGGATTCATACAATCTGGAAGTGGACGGAATTTCCGAAAGTCCGCCGAGAAGGATCGTTTCCATGTCACTCGTAGTCGCGGCAACCGCGAGCATTGCGGCAACAAACATTTCTCCGTAAATACCGTTCTTTACATGAGAAATCGAAGCGTCACGCCATGCCATTTCCGCCGCCAATTCCGGATTGCCCGGGTTGATGTATCCGAAATAATCGCCGCGAATCTGCGCACCGATCCATTCACGGTACGGATTTTTGTAAATTGCAGATTCCGGAGGTACATATCCTTTGACAAAATTACAAAATGCCACACGTTCCGCTGTACAATAAGCATCCTTGCTTTGATATTTCAGCCACGCCTTGGCAACATCATACGGTGTGAACGTTTTACCATAGGTTTGAATAATCTGCTGTGCCAACACGACATAATTCGTATCATCATCGACCGGCATACCGTCAATTTCATCCGCATAGCGTCTTCCGCGGAACCCAAACTTATATTTTCCGAGCAATTTTTCCGTCAGATCGCTTCTGTAAATATACCGATGCATGGGATAATTATCAGTCTCCTTGAGGAACGGAATTAACTCGTCGGTACGAATACATTCCACAGTCTTGCCAAGCATACAGCCACAAATTCGTCCCATCCATGCACCGTGAATTTTCTCCCGCAAAGCGGTTTTATCATATGCGTGAATGACTGTTTCGGCTGGTTTTCTCAATTCCTTGATCTGCTCCAGATCGGAAAGCTCAAGATACGGATAATCCGCTCTTTGTTTTGCGGAACGCACAACTTCAAACAAAATATCACCGAACTTTTTCTTGATCTCGCTTTTGGGCAACTGTGCAACAGCTGAAAAGACAGCTTGGTACGGTTCCATCTCCAGCCCTTCTTCCACTGCCTGTTGATATTCGATCAACAGATTGGACGGATAAAATTCCCAGTCATGCAAATTTTGATATTGCGGTTTGATCGCACGTTGACATCCGTATTCCTCCACCACGCGATTATCATTTCCCAGGATCAATGCATCGAGAGACACATCAAAATATTTTGCAATCGAAATGATATTTTCCAACTCCGGTACGGAGATTCCGCTTTCCCATTTTTGCACGGACTGTTGCGATACCCCAAACCGTTCGGCAAACTCAGCTTGTGTCAGCTTGGCTTCATTTCTCA
Source organism: uncultured Ruminococcus sp. (assembly GCA_964624685.1). GTDB lineage: Bacteria > Bacillota > Clostridia > Oscillospirales > CAG-272 > UMGS1865. The sequence goes on from CAZUYA010000020.1 coordinate 1,840, forward strand.
ATTGAGCAATAATCGTTCCCAGTTTCATAATTTCCTCCGTTTTTGTCATAGTAACAGTTCTGTCGCCGAGCGACAAGGATATTATATCGTTGCAACCGTTATTCGGCAAGCAATTTGCGGTTGTTTTCTTTACAACCGCCGGTTGTGCTATCCAAAACGTTGGGGAGATTCATTCAAAAATGAATCTCCCCTTGTTTCTATTCCATTTTCATCGTCCGATCATTCCTCATCAACCGTCGGAGGAAGAATCGTTTCATCGGTGCATACGACCGTATAGACTCCGGTATTGAGATCCCAGTCGGTTCCTTTCTTTAACGCTTCCCATTCGGCTTTTGTACCGCCGTAAGTAATCGTTACCAAGTCATCGCAATTTTTGAACACTGCATTTCCGAGTTCCGTAACCGTCTTAGCAATTGTCACACTTGTAACATCGGAGCCAAGCAATGCATACTTATAAACTTCCGTCACGGAAGCCGGAATCGTTACGACCGTCTCATCTCCGGTATATGCCAACAGAATCACACGAGTGGAGGCTTCGCCATCTGCCCATGTGTAAAGCAAGAACCCACCATCCGTACTCAATTTGCTGTTTTGAGGATCCGTATAAACATTGACCAATTTCTTATCGTTGCCGGCAATATTGCCGTTTCCGGATTTTCCGGCTTCGATCGTCAAACCGGAACGGTTATAAATTTCCAACAATTTGTAACATGCCGAAAATGCCGTATCACCGATTTTATTCACATTGGCACCCACTTCAATGCGCACCAAAGAAACGGCGTTGTAAAACGCATTTGCCGCAATGGTCTCCACGCTGTCCGGAATCGCAAATGTGGTTTCGCGGCTTCCGGCTGCGTACAACAACAATGTTTTTCCGTCTTTGGAATAGAGCACATTGCCGATATTACAATAGTTTGAATTTGTAGCATCTACAACGATTCTGTTTACGGAAACACATCTTGCAAATGCATTGTTTCCAATCGTTTCCACCGATTTCGGAATTACGATTTCCGTCATCGAAGAACATCCGTAAAATGCCGATTCACCGATTGAATTCACAAACTCCGAAAAAGCGATTTGATTCAGTGCGGTACAACCGCGGAATGCATCCTTGTGGATCACAGTCACGCTGTCTGCAAGCGTCACGCTTGTCAATGTCACACAGTCCGAAAACGCACCTTCCGGAATGCTGTCACCGCCATTGATAACAATACTTTGCAACTGATCCTTTACCAACGCTTGAATCGCGCATGCGGGAACGGTTGCCGTTGTAATCGTATTACAGCCGACAAATGCAGTATCATCAACCGTCGTCACGGTATTCGGGATCACAATTGTCGTCAAGTTTGCACAATTTGCAAATGCCGATGCGCCGATCGTTTCTCCCGCCCCAATGATGACACTTTGCAAAGAATCTTTTGCAATAGCGGCAATTGCCCAAGTAGGCAACGTTGCTTCCGTTATATGGATACATCCGGCAAATGCCCCGTTTCCGACGGTGGTAATCGCATCCGAAATGACAAGACTCGTAAGATTGATTGCTTGATATGCCGCATACGGCTCAATGGAAGTCACGGTAGTGGGAATTGCAATCGACGTATCCGGCTTTCCGATCGCATATTGAATCAGCGTAGTCACACCGCAATCATAAAGATCCCCGTTGACCGATGCATAGGTCGTGTGACCGCCAGCTACCGCAATGGAGGTCAAGGCAGAACAAGCGGAAAAAGCTCTCGATCCGATTGACGTAAGACTCAACGGAATCGTCACGGAAGTCAATGCTGTGCATCCGTTAAAAGCATTGGCACCGACAGAAACAACAAATTCGGAAATCGGAGCCGTTTCCAATGCGGTACATCCCGCAAAGGCATCCTGACCGATGGAAGTCACACTGCTCGGCAACTCCAAATTTTTCAATGCCACACAGCCGTTAAAAGTTGACGACTCAATTGCAGATACTCCATCCGGAACATTGACATCCGTCAAGCTGACACAATTAAGAAATGCCGAAGCACCGATCGCAGTCACGGTATTCGGGAGAGTTACGGAACTTAATTTTGCATATCCGGCAAACATGGATTCCTCAACCGCCGGCCCTTCCGTCAACGTCAGAACTTTCAAATTGTTCTTGGGAAGATGTTTGACGGAATTCAGGGAAACAGTCGCATTTTCAAGATTGACGCACCCCTCAAAAGCATATTTTCCAATGACTGTCACGGTATTCGGAATCGTAATGGTCGTCAACGCCGTACATCCTTCAAAGGCATAAGCCTTTAATTCTGTCACAGCATTCGGGATCACAAAGCTCGCTTGTGTACTTCCAACCGCATACTGAATCAAAACGGAACCGTCGTTAGAGTAAAGGTTTCCGTCCACGGAACAATAAGCCGAATTTCCCTCATCCACAATAAACCCTGTCAACGCATAGCAAGAGGCAAAAGCCTGATCGCCAATAGACAAAACAGCCGCGGGAATTGTCAAGGCGGTCAAAGAGCTACAGCCCTGAAAAGCAGATGCCCCAATCGAAGTCACACCCTCCGGAATCACAACGGCAGAAAGCGCACTGCAGTTTTTGAACATCGAAAGGCCGATCGAGGTCACACCTTCCGGAATCGTGATGGATTCCAAAGCCGTGCATCCGACGAACACGGAATCCCCCATACTCGTCACGCTGTTCGGAATCACAATACTCTTTAATGCGGTACAATTCTTAAAAGCCGAACTTTCAATGCTGTCACCGGCAGTCAGTACCAAGGATACCAATTGCTCTTTTTCAATTCCGTTCACGATCCATGTAGGCATCGTCGCATTTTGAATATTTGGACATCCGGCAAACGCATAATCCCCCATCTCGGTTAAAGTGATCGGTGCCGAAAACGTCTCCAATGCCGTACAATTTTGGAAGCTTTGCGCGCCGACTGTTGTAACGCCTTCCTGCAAAATCAGAGAGGTCATTGCCGAGCAACCGTAAAAAGCCGCATCGCCGATCGTTTGAATGCAACCGGGAATCTCCACCTTCTGCAAAGAAATACACTCGGCAAACGTTTCGGGCAACAACTCCGTCAACCCGCATCCGTCGGCAAATGTTAACGTCATCAAATTTCTGCAATCATAAAAAGCTCTTTCAGCGACTGCATTCACATACGACGGAATCTCCACCGTTTTCATCGAAACACATCCGGCAAACGCATTTTTTCCAATTTCAAAGGAGAACGTTGTCGAATCGAATTTGTCATCCCCCTTCAGATAATCGGCAATGCTCGGAAAGATCACTTCGGAAATCATCGAGCAGTTGGAAAATGCCTCATCAGAAATCGACAGAACCGTCTTACCGTTCAAATAAGCGGGAATCTTCACCGCATGCGGCTGATAGTTTGTAGCGGAAAATCCGGTAATCGTGACACTCTCGCTGTCTATCGCCTCAAAATAGAACGTATTGTTTTCAGTATCCGTCCACTCGGTAACAACAACATCATTATTTTTGTAATCTTCCAACCCGCCGGATGAGGAATTTCCGTCATCGGCACAAGCGGTAAAAGCAACCAACAACAATGTTGCGAGCAGAATCGCAAACAGTTTTTTCATAGCAAACCTCCGTAAAAAATCCATATAGCACAATTATACAAGAAAAACACAAAAAAGTCAATAGATATTTTATCATTCTTTGTAAATATTTTTTCATTCCGCCCAAAAAAGCGAAAAAAGCAAAACAAATCCAAAAAAAGAAAGGCATCGGTGATTGACAAATTTCGGTGATTGCGGTATAATGATAATAATCGTAACAAACAAGGAACCGATTCGGAACTGATAGCAATTCCGAACATCAGGCAAAAAAAGGAGAACGACGATCATGCTTTCAGCAACATACAGCGCGGGACTATGCGGTATCGACGGCTTTCCGGTAACGGTAGAATGCAGTCAAACCAAAACATTGGAAGGATTTGAATTGGTCGGATTACCCGACCTTGCCGTAAAAGAAGCAAAAGAGCGTGTCCGCACCGCCTGCCAAAACAGCGGGTTTCAGTTTCCCTATTCCAAAATCACCGTCAATCTCGCTCCTGCCGATCGAAAGAAAGAAGGATCGGCATTCGATGCCGCGATTTTGACAGCCATCTTTCACAGCAACGGCATCATCCGAAGAGATGTGGACTTCAGCGGAAAATGTATCGTAGGAGAGCTGTCCCTTTCCGGAGAATTGCGTGGTGTGCGCGGCATTTTGTGTATGTGCGTTGCCGCTAAAGAAAACGGATTTCGTGAATTTTACGCGCCCGTCTCCAATGCCGTTGAAGCAGCAACCGTGGAAGGGATCACCGTTTATGCTGTTCCCAATATGCGCGCACTCGTCATGCATCTCAACGGTGAAGCGCCTCTGCCGCCCGTCCAATGCAATCGTAATGCGTTTGCCACCTCGTCCATACAGCATACCGCCGATCTAATCGACGTACACGGTCAGACAACCGCAAAAAGAGCGTTGGAGATCGCCGCTGCCGGCGGACACAATATCCTGCTCATCGGTCCCCCCGGAACCGGAAAATCCATGCTCGCAAAACGCCTGCCCTCCATTTTGCCGCCATTGACCTTTGCCGAAGCAATCGAAACCACAAAAATTCATTCCATTGCAGGAACTCTGCCGGAAGGAATTTCACTGATTACATCGCGTCCGTTTCGTTCTCCGCACCATACGATGAGTCAAGTCAGTTTGGTCGGCGGGGGTGCCAATCCAATGCCGGGTGAAGTCTCTCTTGCCGACAACGGAGTTCTGTTTTTGGATGAATTACCGGAATTTCCAAAGCAAGTCACCGATGCCTTGCGACAACCGTTGGAGGATCGCAAAGTCACCATCACACGCGCCAACGGACGCGTCACCTTTCCCTGTTCCTTCATGCTTGTAGGCGCAATGAATCCGTGCAGATGCGGATATTACGGGCATCCAAGCCGTAAATGCACCTGTCGACCGGAAGAAGTACGGCGATATATTTCACGTATCAGCGGACCTCTCCTGGATCGTATGGATATTCAGATTGAATTACCGTCTCTGTCGTATGATGAAATCTCCTCCACCGACAAGCATGCCGAAACCAGTGCGACCGTGCGCGAACGCGTCATCGCCGCCAGAGCCTTTTCCGAAAAGCGTACCGGTGAAAGCAGCACCGTTTTCTGCAATGCACAACTGGACAGTGCCGGAATCCGTCAATTTTGCGTACCGGATTCCGAAGCCTCGTCATTGCTCAAAGCCGCATACGACCGTATGGGATTGAGTGCGCGCGGATACGATCGAATCTTGCGAGTCGCCAGAACCATCGCCGACCTCGATGCCAGCGAGCTGATCCGCGCACCGCATGTTGCGGAAGCGATCCAACTACGCAGTTTGGATCGAAAATACTGGGGATGATCCCCTTGAAATCAGGATTCCATATGACACAGTTTCTTACCCGTTTATTTGTAAAAGATTATCAAAATATCAAATCTCCCATCGTTCGGCGCGCATACGGAACCTTGGTCAGTGTTACCTGTATTCTTTTGAATCTGTTGCTGTTTGCGGCAAAATTTTTGGTTGGTACACTGTTCGGTTCCATTTCCATCATCGGAGACGCAATCAATAATCTGTCGGATGCCGGCTCACAGCTTGTCTCTCTCATATCCTTTCGCATCAGCGCACGCCCGGCAGACAGAGCCCATCCGTTTGGGCATGCCAGAATTGAGTATGTTGCTTCCATGATCGTTTCGTTTTTGATTCTTCACATCGGCATTGACCTGATGAGTGAATCTGTTTCCAAAATTTTCAATCCGACTCCTCCGGAAAGAAGTTGGATCGCCGTCCTGGTTTTGGTCGCTTCCATCGCCGTAAAACTGTGGATCGGACATTTCAATCGAATCATCGGTACACGCATTGATTCTTCCGTCATGAAAGCAACAGCTGCCGATAGTCTGTCGGATGTTCTTTCCACATCGGCGGTCCTGCTGACCACATTGATCCTGCTCCTGTTTCCATCCTTAAACTGGAACCTTGACGCATACATGGGAACAATCGTTGCCGTTCTGATCCTGATTGCCGGTTTACGAATTTTGAATGACAGCAAAAATTCCATCCTCGGTGAAGCACCGTCCGATGAGGTGATCCGACAAATCACCGATACCGTCTCAAACTATCCGGAAGTGCTCGGAATCCATGATATGACCGTTCACAACTACGGTCCCGGACACGTGATTGCTTCCTTACATGTCGAGGTTGACGGCAAACGTGACATCTTCCATACGCATGATATGGTAGATAACATCGAACGGGAATTACGGCAAACTTGCGGCATTGAGGCAACCATCCACATGGATCCCATTGTCACGGACGATGCCCGCATTAACGCCCTGCGTGAGCAGGTGCAGGCAACGGTCGCCGCCGTGGAACCGACGCTGCGAATCCACGATTTTCGCTTTGTGGAAGGTACCACGCATACCAATCTGATTTTTGATATTTCCGTTCCGTTTGAATATCCTCATACCGATCGGGAATTGATCGCAACCGTCAGCGAAAAAATCTGTGCGCTTGACGCTTCCTATTTTGCGGTTATCACCATTGACCGCGGATAATTTTTTCAACACACTCGGAAGATCGATCCCACGGATCCCATCAACAAATCAAAAAGAAAGCGAGGAAGGACAATTTGGAATGGTTGATTTTTTCGGACTCACACGGGAACGAAGACAACATGCACCATGCCTTGGCACAACAGCCCCGCATACCGCACGGCGTATGTTTTCTGGGAGACGGGCTGAAAGACATCGACCGATTGCCTCTCGATCATTCGATTCTTTATACGGTTCGAGGAAATTGCGATTGGGACTGTTCATCCGACGGAATCCCGAATGAGCGAAGCTTTTGTGCCGAAGGACATACCATTCTCCTGACGCACGGACATTTACACGGAGTCAAAAGCGGTTGCGCCGAACTGGCAACCTATGCGGCAAATTTAGGTGCCGATATTGTTTTATTCGGACACACACATCAACCGTCGGAAATGACCTATCCGGCAGGACAGCGATTCGGAACAACCGTTTTGACACGTCCTCTATACCTTTTGAACCCGGGAAGCATAAGGAACGGAAACTTCGGGACCTTGTTCTTGCAAAAAGAAACCGTTCTGTTTGCGGTTGGTCAAACTTCTTGATGCATCAAAAAAAGATTTCCGTCTTCAAAAGTGATTATAACTTTTGAAGACGGAAATCTAATAATCATAGAATAGAAATACGATTATACGGTTTCAATTGCCGGCTCTGCGTTCTGCTCTGCATTTGCCGCCTCAATCTCTGCCTGTGCAAGTGCAGCTTCATATGCGCTGATCACTGCGCTTTCCAACATCCCACGGAACTGTGCATTGATGGGATGTACAATGTCACGATAGGTCTCATCGGGGTTCTTGCGGCTGGGCATCACAATAAAATATTTCTCACGCGCATGGATCACCTTGATGTCGTGGACGGCGAGCTGACCGTCGAAAGTAACGGATACGATGGCCTTCATCGGTCCTTCGTCAAACAGCTTTCTAACTTTAATATCGGTAATTTGCATAGTGTAAATCCTCCGTTCACTGCTAAATTTTACTGATGTAATTAGTATACATTTTCATTGTGACTGTTATTCAATGAAAAAAGTATGTTTTTGTGAATTTGAACTTTTTTTTCGAGCCTTTCTTTTTTCTTTTGTCACAGCTCGTTAAAAAACGTCATAGACTAAAAAAGCAAGTCACCACTGTAGCCTACAAAATGAAAAGAGGTACAAAATGGCTTTGGAAAACACGCATTACGGGTACGAACAAATCAAGCAACAACTCACCGATTGCCACAGCATTTTCTTCATCGGAATCGGTGGGATCAGTATGTCGGCATTGGCACGCATATCCCACGTCTTGGGATATGCGGTCGGAGGCTCCGACCGCTGGGAGAATGAACAAACGCGCGGGTTGCAAGCCGCCGGAATTCCCGTATTGTTCGGGCATTATGCCGCAAACATTTCCGGTTACGATGCGGTGGTCTACACCGTTGCGATTGCCCCCGACAATCCGGAATATCTGGCAGCAAAATCATCCGGAAAACCGCTTTTCTCACGCGCCGATTACCTCGGCTATTTGATGATGGCATATCAGACACGAATCGGAATTGCCGGAATGCACGGAAAAAGCACTTGCACGGCAATGTGCGCACAAATTTTTTTGGAAACAGCAGATCCGACAATCCTTTGCGGTGCTGAATTACCGGCATTGAATCATTCTACGTGCCGCATCGGCAACACACGAAACCATTTTGTTTTTGAAGCGTGTGAATACATGGATTCTTTTTTGGATTTTTATCCCACACTTGCAGTCGTACTGAATATCGGAATGGATCACGTGGATTATTTTCACAGCATGGAACAGATTCGGACATCTTTTTTACATTTTGCGGAACGTTCCGGATCGAAAGGTACCGTTCTGTTCAATGCAGACGACGCCGAAAGCCTCCTGGCATTGGAACCGTTTAACGGAAAAAAAGTAACCTTCGCCGTAGATGGAAAGGCAGACTTTTGCGCACGTCGGCTCCAACACGCCGACGGTATAACATCATTTGATTTTTGTCATAACGAAACAACATTATGCCGAATCTGCTTGCGCGTTTTCGGAAAGCACAATATTTACAACGCCTTGGCAGCGGCAAGTGCGGCAACACTGTGCGGAATTTCCCCCGCTCGCATCGCCGACACTCTATCCCACTTTAGCGGTGCGCATCGCAGAATGGAGTGTCGTGGAACTTTTTGCGGAGCGGCATTATACGATGATTACGGACATCATCCGGACGAGATCCGTGCAACACTCGCCGGTGCAAGAGAAATGGGATATAAACGAATCCTGTGCGCCTATCAACCGCATACCTACAGCCGTACTGCCGGATTATTCAACGAATTTTGCAATGCGTTTGCACTTGCCGATCATGTCTATTTGGCAGATATTTATGCCGCGCGGGAGCAAAATGTTTTCGATGTCAGCTCGGAACTGCTGGCAAACCGCATCGGAAAATGCGCCGAATATTGCGGAACGTTTGAAGCAATCGCAACCGCTTTACGCCGTGATGCCCGTGCCGGCGATTTGATCATCGTGATGGGTGCCGGCAATATCGATCGCATCTTTGAGCTGTTACGACCGGAAACGGATACCGATACCGCCAAACATTAAAACAGTAAAAAGGCTTGCATGCATTCGGAAAATGAACGGTTCGATTTTTCCGAAAACGTGCAAGTTTTTTGTATTCAAGGGGACAATAAACCGAAAGCCTGAAAAATTTCGGAGGAAACCACAATGTCCCACGTTCGAATTTGCGGAGTCAAGATTGATAATGTAACCATGGAAGAGGCGGTTGCCCGTGCTTGGACTTCCATCGGAGAACCTTGCGTTGTTTTTACGCCCAACGCATTGATGTTGGAAGCATGCCGACATAACACCATCTATCAAAACCTGTTAAACCGTTCCTCCCTTGCGATTCCGGACGGTTACGGCGTTTTGCGTGCGGCAAAAAAAGCAGGGCAACCGATGAAAGAGCGCGTTGCCGGAATTGCATTCGGCGAAGCATTGCTCGCACGGGCAGCAACGGAAGGAGCGCGTGTCTTTTTATTGGGCGGTCAAACCGGAGTCGCAGACCGTGCATCCAACCGATTGAAAAAGCGTTATCCGAACTTATGTATTTGCGGTACGGCAGGCGGATATTTTGATCGAGCAGGTGAAGATAATCAAACGATCTTATCAACCATCCGCACTGCCAAAACCGACATTTTGTTCGTCTGTTTCGGATTCCCGTTACAGGAAACATGGATCTGTGAGAACCTGGCGTATCTGTCCGATGTACGCATTCTTGCCGGACTCGGCGGCAGTTTGGATGTATGGGCGGGCGATGTCCATCGGGCGCCAAAAATCGTTTCACAAATGGGTTTGGAATGGGCTTGGCGAATGCTCACCGAACCGCGACGTCTCAAGGGGCTGGGTGCCATCCTTCGCTTTGCATTACAGCCGCCGCAACAAACGTCAAAAAATCCTGTTTCCGACACACGACCGCATGTGCGTACTTGACAAAAAGTTGTTTTACAAATCACAACCGAGGTCGGCATTTCATGCCGACCTCGGTTCGTATCTGTCGATAGGATTCATAGAGAAAACCTCGACACTTTGAATTTTTTCATCTCCATCGGATGTCGGATCATTGCATACTCAATTTTGAATCAATTCTCCACTCAAAACCGATTGAATTTCCGAACGAAATTCGTTCAAAACAGAGCTGTCCACATAGAATCTTCCGGCAGGAGTTTCAGTCGTCGGTTTCCATTCCCCGTTTTCATCCTGTTCCAAAAGTTCAACTGTCACAAGAGATTTCCATTCCGTGTACGCATAAAAACGGAAAACCAGGTTGCGTGTGATATTGGTTTCGTGAACGCGCACAGCATTCCCCTCTTCATCATATCGCACAGAATGGTTGAGTAATGAAGCATAGTCCTCGGCATAAAGCGTGATCACCGCCTGCGGCACGGCATTGTCGCTCGCAAGATATTCTTCCACACTCATGCCCATGGCTTTTTTGAATTCTGCTCTGTCAACATCCCCTTGCAACGAGCATTCAACCAAACTCATATAGAATTTACGGAAATTATCCGTTCCAGTATAACTTTCCGTCTGACGAATCCCGCTATCGTCAATATAGCTATGCTCTTTTCGATAATCCAACAGATTCTCTTGATCGCCCTGTCCGTCCCGATACTGGTTGCAAAGAATTTGAAGATTGGTTGAATCAATGTTCAACGTAGTGGAAATCCCCTTCTTATAACGATAGATCAGATCTCCCGTCGTTTTGCTGACCTTGATTTCGGAACTCTTTCCGTTGAGCGTATAAATATAGTAGTACCCATCCTCGCGCTTTTCAACGGTATCATTCACATAATCCGGAATCACACGAACCGATTTCCCGCTGGCATTGGTGTAGTAATACAGATCTTCGATATAGACGATATTCTTCATAGTCAAATTCTTTGCGGCAGTCTCATAGGAAACATATTCGATCGTATCAAAATCAAGAATCACCGCAATTTGGTACTCATATCCTTTTTTGTCTTTATAATAATATTTCTTTCCGGTGTCGGTATCTTTGCTAAACACCGTACCGGTCGTCAGATCGATCCGTACCATCTGAATATCGGAATCTTCCGAGGTTCGTGTTAAATAATACGCATAAGAAAACCGATTATCCAAGATAAAATCATATTGCTCATCACCGAATTGAAAATGCACTTCTTGCGTATAGGCAATATTGGAACTCATAAAGTATTGATTATACCAGTCCACGTTATCCCATTCCAAAAAGGACAAATAATACTGATCCACTTCAACGATCATATCGTAAGGAATGGAAGCGATATAGTAGGTATCGTTTTCCGTCTTTTCGCTGATCAAAACTTTGTTGGTTGCATACAGATCATTTCCATATTCATCCGTCTCACCTGTTTTGGTCATATAGGTCAAATAATAGACATTCTCGGATAATCCGTATTCTTCCAAAGCTTCGGCGGTCAAACCGATCTTTTTGCAGGCAATACATTCAATATTCATCAGCAATCCCAATGCCGTTCCGGCATTGCTGTCATTGATCTTATATCCGTCCATTCCTTCCAACAAATCCGAATTGCAAAGATACGGAAAATTGGCTTGTATGGTATTTTCACGGTATTCCATTTCTTCGTAATCAAACGCTACAATGGGATTTCCGGAAATATCCTCATCCCCCATCCATTCCGAAAGATATGTCAAATAGAAGTGTCGCGCCATACTGTGTTGAGACACGGAAACCGGAAAAACGGCACGTGCGGTGACCAACTGTTCGATTGGCTGCATCACCGTTTTCTCAAGATAGGAAGAGGAAAGAATATAAACGGTATCCGTATTGTCTAACTTGACATAATACCCACTGTCGGAAAGCGTTTTTTGACCGACGTGAACCGTATAGGTTCGTTTTTCATCTGCCTCATAGACATCAGCATCTTTATCTTTGATTGCCGAAATGGTAAAGGTTGCTTGCGGTCGATCCAACCCATAAACCGCATAATCAATGGTACCATCCTCCAATTTCGGAACAGAAGAAGTCGCTGACTTGGAATCCAATTTCATGGATGTGATCGTATAACCGCATGCCGAACAAAGCATGGCATACAGATCCTTGTCATATTCCAAATGGGATTTTTGAAATCCGTCGATATATACGCCGTCGCCCGTATTTACAAAGCGATAGGTCGTCCCATCCCGGTGCAGAACCTCAATGGAATATACATTGGTGGATTTGATCTGCGGATACATCAGCAACATGGTTCCGGGAACGACTTCAAAATCTTCTGTGTCCACAACCGCAATCAGTTGATAATCACCCGTTTCGGAATCAATTTGATATTGATTCCCGCTGTTTGCCGCGATAAACACATTGTCTGTTTGACCGTTCGTTTCCATCAAAACACCGTTTTTATCAAACAATTTGTAAATACCGTTTTGACGTTTGATGGTATAAGTATCGCTGTATTCCACACCATCGATTTTATAGGTATCGGTCAAGGAATAGACGGAAATCAGATCCAAAACCACTACAAGAGAAATAACCAATCCGACCGCCACCGCACAAAGGATGATCAATGCAGTTTTCTGCCGACGGAACATAGAGGTTCTCGGACGCTCTCCTGCCCGCTCCTTAATCCAATGTGCCTGCAATCGAAGATCTTCGTCTGCATCGACCACAGTATCGGCATTCACATGTTGTTCACCGATATACCAGCCATCAAAGCGATACCCGCGGCGAATCGGTACAGGTAGTGTCCCGCACCGCTCTCCAACCACCGCTTCACGGCTATGAACGGACAATTGCCCCTTCCCCGCATCGAATATTACGTTGATTCTTGTTTCTTCTGTACTCATCAACACTTACACCTGTGTTCCCTTCTTCAGAACTTTTTTGACCTGACAAAAGCAGGACTTCCGTCTTAACGGCGAGATTTTCTTTTTGTCAACACAACAACGCATGCCCCCAATACCAACACTGCCGGAATCGTAACCAAAGCAATCGACAAACCGGCAAACGCTTCAGCCGCTACAAAGGTTGTTGTGTTCCCGGAAGAGTCGGTTGCATCCAGATCCATCGTCGGAGAATACAGCGAAACAAAGCTCAAGCCGACCGGATTGACTTCTTTGCCGATATAGCGCAAAACGGAAAGCAATGCGTCCGTATTCCCGTAAGCAGTTGTTCCGAGAGCGGCATCACTTGCAAATGCAGTCGAACCGACCGCACAAACATAGGAAGTACGATCAATCGTGGTATAACCCATGCCTTCCCCTTCCATGCGTGATTCAGCCGTAATCGTCATTAAGTTATAAATGCCCGTTCCGCCGATCGGATTTCCGTTTTCGTCGGTCATCCGTTCACCATCGGCAACCGCAAAGATCTCTGCGCTGTTTTCCTTTGTTCCCGCATGAAAAACATCGAAAATCGCACGTGTCTCACCGTTTTTGATACTTTGGGCATAACTGTAAGCTTCAGCCCCGGTACTTGTATCAGCCATCACATATTTGGTCTCGTAAGTTTTTCCGAAACGAATCGGCATAGCATTCCCAAATATAATCTTCGGTGCCGACGCCGTTGTCACCATATCTTTGATGACCATGTTGCCCAAACCCGTACCGGACGCATACTGTGCGACAAACGTTTCACCGGTTGCATCCAACCGATTTGCCGTATCCGTAACCTGATAATTTCCGCTTGACAGGATCGTACCCTCAGCATCCTCCTCGCTGTAACGCATCAGATCAATGCCCCAAAACTCCAAATACTCCTCCAAATTCGGCAACTCCGGACTATCGGCATTCAAAAACACCATAAACGAGTAGGCTTGATCCAAAAAGGCGTCCAACCGTGCGGTCTCGGAAACGGTTGCTTCCGAATTTTGAAATGTGGAAACAAAATCCGTTTGCGGATCAAAGGTCAAAATCAACCGACAATTCTCCGGTATCTCTTCCGTTTCCAAATTCAAATATCGAATCTCATACCCCGCACCTTCAATGACCTTCAGGAATTCCTTATATTCCGTCCAATGCTCCCGATCGGAAAGATCCAATGAAGCAAACGGTTCTCCGTGATTGATAGTCAAGCAACAAATCGGTGAGGCAGCACCCGTTACATCCAAAATTTGCTGTACAAATTTCTTTTGTCCGTTATAACCGACCGGTACCGACATATCGGACTCCGAATCATAGGTATAAAACGAACGTAAGGAACACACACGGTACTCCGAATTTCCTGCAATGATTACGCTGGTTTGATAGATATTTGCATACGAGGTACTGCGATACATATCCACCGAGGACGGATTCCGCAAAACATCTCTGTAAGAAACGGAAATGGTTTCCGGAAAATATTTCTGTAAATTCAATGCGGTGTAATATACATAACGCATCATCTCAATATCGCACAGAATATCCGGTTCGGCACAGAAAATAATTTCAACTTTGACTGCGTCCTCCCCATCACCCCGCCGCTCATTCGCTTGCGTGATGATATAGTCCAAATAATCGACCGTTTCATCCATCAAAGTGTACATCTGTGCCTTTTTTTGCATTGCCTGCGTTCCGTACACAGTATAATTGGATTGCGGTGTTAAATCAATATACCAAAGCCGCCCCGCACACAGTGCCGATACGGCAATATTCAATATCAAGATCACAGCAATGACAGCGGCAACGATTCCGACCGCTGCAGAGCCGTGAGATAGCTTTTTCTGCCATCCGCTTCCGATTTTCATAGATTTGCATCATCCTTTCTTCGGGATCCGTTAAGCACGGCGACGCTTGACCAAAACAACGATCGCAATGCTCGCGACAATTCCCGTCGGAATCAAAGTCAAGCACAACGTCCATGTCAACATTTGCGATGTGGTAAGAATGCTGATCTCTCGTGAATTGAACGGAACGATAGTCAATCCTTCCGGTGTTATAACATCCCCCGTCTTGTTTAACAAACGGAAGATTACATCCGTATTGCCATATACGGCAGACTGCAAATAATCTGCCGTACCGAATTTCACGGACGCAATGACGCCCACATAAGAATTTCCGGACGCATTGGTCTGTTCGGTCAAAGTCATTAGCATGGAAGAGCCGCCGTCAACGGCGATCCCGTTTGCCCATGACACGGATTTTTCACTGCTTTGATACATCGGATACACCGTGCGCATTCCATCGGTACTGCTGTAAGTACCGTTCCCGTTATTCAAATAATTTTGTGAGGTAATACGCAAAGAAGTTGCGTCGGCAAATACCACATACTCGGCATCCCCCGCGAATTCACCGCCCATATCACGCATTGCTTGACCGTAAATGGTATAACCGTCGGAAGAAAGAGCCTGCGACGGATCTTGTATCATATAACGATAGGAGACTTCATTCTGTACCGACACCTCGGCAGAAACACCCCAACTCTCCAAAAATTTCTCAAAATTCGGCAAATTCGGCGTTCCGTTTTCCAAAAAGACATAAAAAGCGTGACCGTCCGTTTTCAAAAAAGTTTCCAAAATATCCACCTCGGATTTTTCGGACAACTCGTCGGCTACCAGATCGGTATTCGGATTATAACTGATCAACAATTGACAATTTTTCGGAATTTCTTCCTGATACAGATCCAATGTTGCCACGGTATAACCCGCTTCGCCCAACAATCCCACCAACTCATAATCATAAAAAGTTTCACCGTGATTCATCAAAAAGCAAACCAGACGTTGCTCATTTTCAACAGCCTTCAAAATCGCCGATGCCATTTTTCGTTCACCGTTATATGCCCACGGGGTTGATGCTTCTTCATCTTCAAAAACATAAAAATCCTGCCAACTGTAGATTTGATGATAATCGGCATCATTCGTAACAATCACACTGGTAGAATACAACGGTGTTTCGATCGTTTCTCCGGTCAACGGATTTTCGGAAATTGTAAAATCCTTGAGGCGTTGCGATGGATTGGTGTAAATATCCACATATTCCACCGTAATATTGTCAAATCTCTCCGCCATATCCGACACAGTATGATACAGATAGTAATTGTATCCGGAGACATCGCTGACATTTTCTTCTTCATCGCAAAAAATAATGCGTACCGACGACTGTTTTCCGTTTGCTTTTGCCGCCTCAAAAGATTCCCGTAATAACGCATATCCGTTTTCGGATACGTCAAACGCTTCCGTCGGCAACATGGAAGCATACCAACCGTACCGCTGTGCCATACTGTCAACATTGACATTGATCAATACTGTGACTACAAGAACCATAACGGTCAACATCACCGCAAGTCCGCCGTAACGAACCTTTTTGTTTCGTATCAATCGTTTTTTCATACCGATCGCTCCCCCGCTCCGTCAACCCCAACGACGTTTTTCATAAACGCGAATCGTCAGAAAGAGGAATACGAATGCCAAAGATACATAATATAACAATGCCGAAAAATCGAACATCCCATTACTGAACATGGTATATCGACTGACAACGGATACCCAATCAATAACAAAGCGAACAGCATAATTGGAAATAAACGGTTGACCGTCGGAATCGGTCAATTGATTCAAAACATTTAACAATACCATGCCGGCAATCACTCCGATGCTGATAACGGCTGCCGAAAGTTGATTTTCTGTCATCGCGGAAATAAAAGTTCCGACGGCAATCAATGCCGCCCCCAACAAAATAACCGCTATTACCGATCCGACAATTTGCCCGGTCACGGGACCGATCTGTGTCAATGCGCCGGTCGTCTGCGCACGTTCCGCATCCGCAATGACATATAGCGGAATAAAATTGACACATGAAACCAAGATGCCGATCACAAATAATGTTAAAGCGGCAAAATATTTTCCCAAAACCATTCCCGTCAAACTGACCGGAGCTGTCAACAGTAATTGTTCCGTGCGCAACTTTCGCTCTTCCGCAAACAAACGCATCGTCAGCAACGGAATCAAAATCACAAAAGACATAATCAAATAGAAAAAGTAATTTGACGTACTGTAACTACCGGACAGCAACGTAAAATAGCAACAAAGCAGTGCGGAAAATGCGAGAAAGATTCCCAAATAAACATATCCGATGGGATTGATAAAATAGGAACGCATCTCTTTGCGATAAATGGCGAACATACAATCGTATCCTTTCTGTTGTAAAATTCCAGGCAACTCTCACGAGTCAGTCCATGTCCTCTGTATCGGTGGTACTCTCACCATCGGTTCTCTGCTTTTGCGCGTTGGCATACAGCGCGGCACCAATCTCCCGCTCAACAGCCCCCGCTTGGATTCCGCGCTTATTCCGACGCGTCTTCGGTTCCCTGGATACGCGGATTCGCTGTTCTTCCTCCGAAGTATTAACCACCGACAAGAAAATATCCTCCAAACTCATTCCCAAACTCTCCATCCCAATCATCGGCCAATTTCGCTCTGCCAACAGATAGAACAGTTTTTTGCGAATGTCGATCCCCGCATCCGTTTCAATCATATACGTATAGGAATCTCCGTCACGTTCTGCCAAAATCTCGGCATAAGAAATCCCGCCGATTCCGCGCAACGCCGAAAGCACCTCTTTTTGCGGACCGACAATTTTGACGTTGAAACGGCGACAACTTGCCATCACGTTGGAGATATTTTCCGTTTTTTCATTGGCAACAAGCTTCCCTTTGTTGATGATCACAATGCGATCGCACACTGCCTGAACTTCTTGCAAAATATGCGTCGATAAAATCACGGTATGGGACTTTCCGAGTCCGCGAATCAAATTGCGAATTTCAATAATCTGCTTCGGATCCAATCCGACCGTCGGCTCGTCAAAAATAACCACACGCGGATTCCCGATCAACGCTTGCGCAATCCCGACTCTTTGCCGATAGCCTTTGGAAAGTGTTCGGATCACCTTGCGGTACACTTCCTTAATCTTGACCGTTTCGCAAATTTGCACGATGTGTTCCCGTTTGTTCAACTTACAGCATTTCAGATCAAAAACAAAATTCAAATATTCTTCCACCGTCATATCCAAATACAAAGGCGGTTGTTCCGGCAGATAACCGATCAACTTTTTTGCGCCGATCGGATCTTTCAAAATATCAATTCCGTCAATACAAGCTTTACCGGAAGTGGAAGAAAGATACCCTGTCAAAATGTTCATGGTCGTACTTTTTCCGGCACCGTTTGGTCCCAAAAATCCGACAATCTCCCCTTCCTCAACCGAAAAACTGATGTCATCCACCGCACAACTTGTACCGTAATTTTTTACCAGATGCTCAATTTTTATCATCCGAAAGCAACCTTCCTTTCTGTATCAGATTGGTCTACCGGCGAGTCCCCCGAAAAAGAATCCGAAGTTGAATCGGCAGACGCCACAATCATTCCAATATATCGTTTATTTTACCATAAATATATGAACATATAATGAATAGTACTAAAAATATTCCTCCCACGACTGAAAAGGATGTGAAAACGCCGTGTGAATTTGCGATTTTTTTCACTGCATTGTATAAAATGCCCGTTGAAGGTAAAAATAAAAGCAGCAAGACGCGCAGGCAAGCGTCTCCCCATCTTCCTGTGCGAACGCAATTCAGAACAAAATCGAAGGAGTAAAAACCATGTGGAAAAAATGGAAAGAATCTGAATTCTACAAAAAGTTAAAGCAAGTGCGTGTCAATCGTGCAGTCTATCTCACCGCAATCGTCATTCTGTTGGCACTTTCGGTCGTCCTTGCCGTGACAGTCGCAACCAACCGTGCACACAAACAAGACGGCAATGAACAGCCCACCGATACCGGATCCGGCATCCATACGCCGGGGGATCAAACGGGAGACACCGGGAACACCCCTGATACCGGCAACAATCAACCGACTGCCAATCCCGTTCCGGAATTGTCCTTACCGGTCTCCGGATCGCTGACCAAACGGCACAGTGTGGACACACAAGTTTTTTCGCAAACCCTGAAGGATTATCGCGTCCACCTCGGTATTGATATTGCAACCACGGAAGACGCACCGGTTTGTGCCGTTGCCGACGGAAAGGTAGAACAGATTTGGGAAGATCCCATGATGGGATGGTGTATCGCACTCTCTCACAGCGGAGAATGTATCACCGTTTACAAAAATCTTGCGTCCGAACCGGCTGAAGGGATCGCGGTCGGAAACGAAGTAAAATCCGGACAATTGTTAGGACATGTCGGCGATTCGGCAATCGTGGAACTTGCCGAAGAACCGCATTTGCATTTGGAAATGACAGTCAAAGGATTGCAAGTTGATCCGCTGGAATATTTCAGTCAAGCGGTTCTGTCAACATTAACCGAAGACACCGCATACGAATCCGGAAACAACAAATAACCCACTCGATTTTCTTTCCCGAACGCTGAAAAAGAACACGGAATCACCATTATCCAATGGTCGATTCCGTGTTCTTTGTATCACCGAAAGAGTTTACATTCTGCATCAAAGAATGCAATTCTATCGAAAAAGGAGACCTTCTTTTGCAAAGAAGCATCTCCCATTCAAATCATTTTTTGTACCGGCAATCAACGTCTTGTGTCTTGATGCGGTTCGGATTCATCCACAATAAAATCTTTGATTTTAAGATAAATCTCATTTTCGGATTCACAAAAGATCTGATCCCATTCAAATGTGTACATTGCACCCAACAAAGATTTCCCGTTGACGGTAAAATCATCACCATCCGTCAAAATCAACTTGCCCGGGATTTTAGACGCAATTCCGACAAATCGATTGACATCTGCCATAGTATCCAATCTGATACGGTATCTCATTTTTCAAAACCTTCCTTTTCTATATTTTTTCTTTTTTCTTTCAAACAAATTCAACGCAACATGCCCCATTCCAATCGCTATTTTTTCTTTCGTCCCGCAAATAACTTTTTGAGAATGGGTTTCAAAAACGACGGTGCCTTCCAAACGATCATCTTCATAAGCCTACACCTTCCCACATAAAAATTCATTCCCAATATATGCGGTCAAACGTCAATATGTGCGGATTCGAATCCGATTATCAAACAAAAATCAAGTTTTGGCTTGTTGCTCATCCATTTTCATTTTTTTCATTGCGGCTCGAAAGACCACTTTATCATTTTCATGCGTCAAAGAAGCTTCCACTTCCTCCAACGGAACCCACTCCACCTGTGCGATCTCACCTTCACGCGGACAAATATCCGTTTGATCCGTATGCGTCAGAAAATAAACAACTTCCTTGGATACACCGGGCATGGGACTGTAATGAACCGTTTCGCGGAAACGACTGTCAATGCGAATCTGTACAGCGGTTTCTTCAAACACTTCACGCACAGCAGTCATATACTCTGTTTCACCCGCCTCCATATGCCCCTTCGGAAAGGAACGGTGACCGCCTGCCTTGTGACGGATCATCAACAAATACCGTTTTCCGTTGTTGGGATCCGTTCGGACAACCAGTGCGCCGCAAGATTTTTCACGAGTCATTTTTCCACGTCCTTTCCGTTTGTTTTTTTGTTTCCGTTAAGCCGGATCGATCTGCTCCATGATAAACGCTTCCAAAATGTCTCCCACCTTAATATCATTGAATTTTTCCAATCCGACACCGCATTCGTAACCGGAAGCAACCTCTTTGGCATCATCCTTAAATCTCTTGAGTGAAGAAATCTTGTCTTCAAAAATTACAATTCCATCGCGAACGACACGGATTTGCGATTGGCGTGTCACCTTACCGTCCTGAATATAGCATCCGGCAATGGTCCCGACATTCGGTACGTGAATCGTCTGCCGCACCTCGGCATGCCCTAACAAATTCTCACGGAATTTGGGTGCCAACATTCCCTTCATAGCCGCTTCGATCTCTTCAATACACTCATAAATGACACGATAGGTTCGAACGTCCACATTTTGACGCTCGGCAGAATCCAAAGCATTCTTATCCGGACGAACATTAAATCCGACAATGATCGCATTGGAAGCCGCAGCCAAAGTGACATCCCCTTCTGTAATTCCGCCGGCAGCCGCATGGATGATCCGAACCTTGACCTCTTCATTGGAAAGCTTCAACAAAGATGCCTTGACCGCTTCCACAGAGCCGTCCACATCGGCTTTGACAATGATATTCAAGTCTTTCACGCCTTCGGAAATCTGAGCAAACAAATCGTTCAAATTGGCTCTGGCATTCGCCTTGAAAACATCTTCCTTCGCTTTGTCACGTCTTTGATCGGCAAGGGTTCTTGCCATTCTTTCATCTTCCACGGCTTGGAACTCATCCCCCGCGGAAGGCACCTCGGAAAGCCCGGTAATTTCAACCGGCACAGAAGGCGCCGCAACCTTAACATTTTTGCCGAGGTGGTCGGTCATTGAACGAACGTGTCCGACTGCCGTTCCGGCAATGATGGTATCTCCGTTACGCAACGTACCGTTTTGTACCAGCACCGTTGCAACCGGTCCGCGACCGCGATCCAACTTGGCTTCAATCACGATACCTTTTGCACGTCGCTTCGGATTTGCCTTTAATTCCTTGACTTCCGCAACCAGCAAAACGCTTTCCAACAGATCGTCAATTCCCTGACGTGTTAAAGCCGAAACGGGAACACAGATCACGTCGCCGCCCCATTCCTCCGGAACCAAACCGTATTTGGTCAATTCTTGCTTGATATTGTCGGGATTGGCAGTCGGCTTATCCATTTTGTTGATGGCAACAACAATGTCGATTCCAGCCGCTTTGGCATGGTTGATTGCTTCAACCGTCTGCGGCATCACGCCGTCATCAGCCGCTACAACCAAAATAGCAATATCGGTCGCCATCGCACCGCGCGCACGCATTGCGGTAAACGCCGCATGTCCGGGCGTATCCAAAAAAGTAATATCCCGTCCATTGATTTTGACACGATATGCTCCGATGTGCTGAGTAATTCCGCCCGCTTCACCGGCAGTTACATTGGTATTACGAATCGCATCCAAAATCGAAGTCTTACCGTGGTCAACATGTCCCATGACGCAAACAACAGGAGCACGTTCACACAGTGCCTCCTCCGGGTCCCCGGCTTCATCAAAGAGTTTCTCCTCGATGCTGACAACAACCTCCGGTTTGGCTTCAATTCCGAACTCATCGGCAACCAATGCAGCCGTATCAAAATCAATCACTTGGTTGATGGTCGCCATCATCCCCATCAACATCAATTTTTTCACAACTTCCCCTGCCGTGACATGCAATTTGGATGCCAATTGTCCAACAACAATCTCCGACGGCAATTCTACCGATGTCGGTTTGTAAGAAACAGGCTGTTGCTGTACGGGAGTTGCACCGCGCCGTCCTTTTCCGGAACGATTCTTGATACCGGATGTTTTCGACAAATTTTGCGCCGATTGTTGAGACGCATTCTGCTTTTTCAATTTTTGATTGCCGCCCTGCAGACGGTCATGATCGGAAACAAAATTATCCAACCGTTCATCGTATTTGGAAAGATCGATCGTCGATCCATGCGTGTCGATCACGCGGGGACCTTTGCGCGTTCCGTCCGGATTGATATTGGTCGATGCGCCGCGAACAATCGGTTGTGCCTTAAACGTATCCTTGGGTGCATTGGGAATAAAATCCCCGCCGTCCCGATCAAATCGACCGCCACCTCTGTTCTGCCGATCACCGCCTCTGTCTTGACGGAAAGAACCGTTTCGATCCCCGCGATCATTTCGTTCATTTCGATCATTTCGATCACCGCGTCCGGTTCCAAAACCGTTTCCGTTATAGGAATTCTGTCCGCCTTGACGGGATGCCGCATTCTCCTGTTTGCGCGGTGCCGTACCGTTGTTCGATTGACGAGCGCCCGCCGACGTATTGCCTGCTGCCGTGCGGATTCCCTGCATTCCGTGATTACTGGGCAGTCCGTTCTGCTGCGGGCGAAATGGATTCCCCGTATAAGGCTGACGTGCGATCGATCCCAGTTGACGCGCCGGAGATGCCGCCTTTGTTTCCGTTTTCGGTGTTGTAGGAACAACCGTTTCCGTTTTTCCATGAGAAATTTTGTCATCGGAACCGTTCTGCGGACGATTCTCTTTTTCGAGCTTTTTCGTTTCTTCGGATTTCACGCTTTTTTCGGATTTTTCAATCCCTGTATCGGTCTCTGCCGGTTCTGCCGTCGCGCGACTTTCCGTCTTCTGAACTTTCTTTTTCGGTGCAACCGAATCTTTCTTTTCGCTTTGCAATACGGCTTCGGCAGATTCGACCGTGGATTTCTTTTCTTGAACTGCCTCAACTTCCGCGGTCGGCACAGAGGCTACATCGGTCTCCGAAGATTTCGCCTTGGTCGCGGTCTTTTTGATCTTGGAAGGAATATATGTCACCCCATCCAGATAGCTTCCAATATCGGAGATCTGATTTGCCTGCGTCAGCTGTTCAAATAAAATATCAAATTCCAACGGTTCCAAAGCTTTTTGCGTTGTTTTCGCCTCGATTCCGTTTTGAGCAAGCAACTCGACCAGCTCCTTGCTTTTCAGTCCCAAATCCTTTGCAAGCTTGGTGATTTTGAATTGTTGATTCATTGTAGAAGCCATATTTCCTCCGATCTTTTGCAAAAACCGCAGATTCCTGCAAAATCATAAAATATTTCGGATTTGAAGAGCCGCAGACTCCTCAAATCAGATGTTCGTTTTTCATTGTATGGGCATTGTTTTCAAAGCCGGCAGATGGTTTTCCACCAAACGGCAAAGTTGCGCATCCGTTACGGCAACAGCTGCCAAACGACCGGTCTTCCCGACTGCATGCGCCAAAGTCTCGCCATCGGTTTTTGCATTTTCCAACCGCACACCGTAAAAATCACATCGGTCACGCAACCGTTTGGCTGAATTTTCAGCATTATCCGAGGCACAAAGTACCAAAAACGGTTTGCGATTTTGGGACAACGCCTCACAGATCATCGGCACACCGCACAACAGTTTTCCGGCTCTTGCGCAAAGCCCTAACGCATGTAACAATGCTTTCTGTTCCGATCGTCCGTTACCGTTCATTTTGTTCCAACTCTCGTTCCATCGCATCATAGACAGCTTCCGGAATTTCACAATCCAAAACCTTGTCGATCCTGCGACTTTTGCGTGCTTTTTTTAGACATTTTACATCGTGGCATATATACGCACCGCGCCCGGACTTTTTCCCGCGAAAATCCAAAGAAATGTCCCCTTCCGGTGCCCGCACCACGCGCAAAAGCTCTGCCTTGGGTTTATGTTCGTTACATCCCATGCATTGGCGCATCGGGATTTTACGCATTTTCTTTTCCATATTGTTCTGTATCAACGGTTCTTCATTCGGCATCATTGGATTTGATGTCGATTTTATAACCGGTCAACCGTGCTGCAAGACGTGCATTTTGACCTTCTTTTCCAATCGCCAAAGACAGTTGTTCCGGTGCAACCTGAACTCGGCAAGACCGTTCGCCGGTCATGGTAACAGCCAAAACTTCGGCAGGAGCCAAAGCGGCTGCGATATATTCCTCCGGCTTTTCGCTGTAGAGAACGATATCGACTTTTTCTCCGCGCAACTCTTCCAAAATACCGGAAATGCGAGCACCTTTATTTCCGATGCAAGCACCTACAGGCTCTACATCCGGATCGCGGGAATATACAGAGATTTTGGTTCTGGATCCGGCTTCACGCGCAACGCCCTGAACCATCACAATACCTTCGGCAATCTCCGGAATTTCCAATTCAAACATCCGACGTACCAATCCGGCATGTGCACGGGAAAGTGTGACCACGGGACCACGGGACTCCTTATTCACTTCCATGACAAAGACCTTGATCTTGTCTCCCACTGTAAAAGTTTCTCCGGGAATCTGTTCGGATTTGAGCAATACCGCACGGCTGGTATCCGTTTCCAACAGCACATTTCCTGTCTCGTGATCCACTTTGCTGACCGTTGCGGTAATGATTTCCTCATGTTTGGTCTCGTATGCCTCTTGCATTGCATGACGCTCCCCTTCACGAATCCCCTGAATGATAACAGATTTTGCGGCAGCCGCACTCAAGCGGCGAAAATTCTTGGTTTTGACCTCTGTCTCTACCACCGAACCGATCCCGTATTTTTTTGCAATACATTTTGCATCCGCCAAGGAAATTTGCGTTTCCGGATTTTCGACCTCTTCCACAACTTCCTTTTGCTGATAGACCTTAACATCTTTCTTTGCCGGATCGATCAAAACACGCACATTGGTATTGTTTCCGTATTCCTTTTTATATGCCGAAATCAGTGCCGCTTCGATCTTTTCCATCATGTACGCGGCAGGAATTCCTCTTTCCTTCTCCAATAAATCAAGTGCCGTAAAAAACTCTGTATTCATGCTTGTATATCCTTTCTGTATCTTTCCCGAATCATTGTTCCGATTCAAACGTATAGCGCGTTTTCAAAGAGGCAACAGATGCGCACGAAAAGACGCGTTCCGTCACTTCTTTTCCGCTGTCACACAACAAAATGATATTTCCGTTTTCATCTTTCCCGCCCAAGCGACCGAAATAACTTTTCGCGCCGTCCACGGGAGCATAGAGACGCAACTCCACATCCCAACCTTCACATGCGGCAATCTGCCAATCTTCCTTTAATTCCCGCTCGATACCGGGAGAGGAGACCTCAAGATGATATGCTTCGTCAATGGGATCGGCTTCATCCAAAAGCGGATCGATCGCACGATGCATTTTTTCACAATCATCAATCGTAATTCCGTCCTCACTGTCAATGGTGATGCGCAAATACATATCAGCTCCCACCTTGACATATTCTACATCCCACAAAATATAACCCAACTCTTCGGCAAGCGGTTCTGCAAGCTTGCGAACCGTACCGACTACGCCGCCGTTACTTTTTTTCATCTTGGTATCCTCTTTGATTCATTATCCAAAAATTAAGAGCGGACTTTGCAAAAGCCCACTCCCATCCTAACTATACTCTACCATAACATAGTATATCACATTTTTTTGAGTTTTGCAACCCCTTTTGCAAAAAAAATGTATTTTTAGCAACTTTTTTCGGTGCCAAAAATCAGAAAAGGCGAATCGGCGAAATGTCGAACGGTATTCCCAAAGATTCGAGAATACCGTTCAACACATTTTCAATTGTCCTCTTCGGAAAGTTTTTTGAAATCATCCTCGCCGACAATACAACCGAATTTTTCACCGCACGCCGGGCAAATCAAATTTTCCGGATCCAACTCTTGGTCAAAGCAAACCGTCTCACCACAGGAAGGGCATACAATCTCGTAGTAATCCTCGTCGCCGCATTCACAGCCGTCACAATTCTCACAATCGCCGTCACATATGTCGTCCTCGTCATCCTCATCGCATTCGCCATCCAAATAATCCTCGACAGCCTGCAAATCGTCATCCAGCTCTTCGACATACTCGTCCAAGTATTCCAAATCCTCATCGATTTCTGCAATGTCTTCCTTGACGGATGCCAATTCTGCGGTCATATCCCCAACCAAGTCCAAAAGTGACGACAAAATTTTGCCTTCTTTGGTAGTCTTATCGTAATCCAAGCCCTCAGCCAACCCTTTGATATAAGCGGCTTTTTCAGTTAAATTCATCACAAATTCCATCCTTTCATTTTTTCAAAACGCGGAAAGCCTTGTTCACAAAGTCTTCCCGCGTCAAATTCAAAACTGTTATGCTCTGGAAAGATACTCACCGGTACGAGTATCAATCTTCAACACATCTCCCACATTGATAAAGAGCGGAACCTTAATTTCGGCACCTGTCTCCAATGTTGCGGGCTTCAGTGCATTGGTCGCTGTATTGCCGGCAAAACCGGGATCCGTATCGGTCACTTCCAACTCCACAAATGTGGGAGGCTCAATGCCGAATACATTGCCCTTGTACGAAATGATTTTGCACATCATTTCCTCCTTGACAAAGCGGAAGTTATCCCCCACCATATCGTGTGCAATCAAAGTCTCTTCCCAAGTCTCGGTATCCATGAAATGATACAAAGAACCGTCGTCATAAGAATATTGCATATCTTTT
>CAZUYA010000021.1:0-27187 GCA_964624685.1 uncultured Ruminococcus sp.
CGTTTTCCACATCGGCACTCACATAGTGCGTTTTGATGCCGGCTTTTTTGCAAAGCTCGAAATAGTAGATCGAAGTTTTCAAATTCGCTTTGCCGATGCCCTCAATGGTCAAGCCAACGGTATTTTCACCCGGATCAAATACGCCGTCTTTGCCGGTACAGTCATCCTTAAATTTGAGCATAACGTTACCGTTTTCAAGCTGAAACACGTCCTTGGTTTTGCCTGTGTAGATCTTTTTCATAAAATCTTACTCCTTTGGTAATGAGAATAAATTTGACCATATCTTGCATTGCTCCGTCGCATGTGCGCCGAATCCCGCCGATACGCCTTTATTATACGACAAAAACCGAAAAAAGTCAATCGGCGGAATGAAAAAAATACAGATAAATGCAGAAAAATTTTTGTGCGTTTTTTATGTGACATTATAATGAAAAAGAATTTTGTAAAATCTTATTGACGAATTTCTTTTTTTATGATATAATATTCCCTATATTACAGATTTTTGTTTTGCAACAAACGAAGGAGGTTTGAAATGACACTTTACGAGGATTTGAAATGGAGAGGCTTGATTCAAGATATTTCCAGCCCAGATTTGATTGAAAAGCTGAATGCGGGCGGTATGACATTCTATATCGGAACCGATCCGACTGCGGATAGCTTACATTTGGGACATTATTCCTCTTTTTTGATCACACGGCGGTTGGCAGCTGCCGGGCACAAACCGTTGTTGTTGGTGGGTATGGCAACCGCATTGATCGGAGATCCTCGCGGAACGGTGGAAAGAAAACTTTCCGACAGAAATGAAGTGATTCATAATTATGAATGCCTCAAAGAGCAATTGCAAAAAATATTTCCGTATGAAGTCGTCAACAATTATGATTGGGTTAAGGATTTGAATATTATTGACTTTTTCCGCGATTACGGAAAATATATCAATGTCGGATATATGTTGAGCAAAGATTTGATTCGCCGCCAAATGGAGAGCGGAATTTCTTATGCCGAGTTTTCCTATATGCTGATTCAGGGCTTGGATTTCAAATATTTGCACGAACATCGCGGTGTGGATCTTCAAGTTGCCGGTTCGGATCAATGGGGAAATATTACGACCGGCATCGAATTAATTCGCAAGACCACGGGGGATGAAGTGTATGCCATGACAATGCCTCTTGTGACCGATTCACACGGTAATAAATTCGGAAAGAGCGAGGGCAATGCGGTTTGGTTGGATAAGAACAAGACCAGTTCTTATGAATTGTATCAGTTTTTGCTCAATTCCGAGGACAGCATGGTGATTGAATATCTCAAACGGTTGACTTTCCTTTCAAAAGAGGAGATTGAGGCGATTGAGGCAGAACACAATGCCGCACCGGAAAAACGCTTGGCACAGAAAAAGTTGGCTGAAGAAATTCTGAATGATTTGCACGGTGCCGGGGCATATGATTCAGCTGTAAAAATCAGTGAACAGCTGTTTGCCGGAAAGATTCGGGAGATTGCTACCAAAGATCTGTTGGCAGGCTTAAAAGATGTTCCGCATTTTGAAACGGTCGGCGGTCCCGTGATGGATGTGCTGGTTGGTGCCGGTATTTGTTCCTCCAAGCGGGAAGCACGGGAATTTATCGCAAATGGTTCTTTGACCTTAAACGGTGATCCGATTACCAATATGGATGTGCGCATTGATGCCGACAATGCCATTGGCGGACAGTATGTTGTCATTCGACGTGGGAAGAAAAAGTACTATTTGGGGGAATTGAAGCAAGGCTGAATCCAAAAGATTCCAATCAATTGAATAAAAATCGTTCGATTTCTCGGTGTGTTTTGGTTACGATTTCGTATCGAGAGCCATCGATAAAAAATCACCCACTATCCGATTCCGAGATAGCGGGTGATTTTTTGATGCAGAAGGGATTTTTTGTTTGAAAAAGAAAGGTTCCTTTTTTATTTTCGATGTTCGGCAGACAGCTCTTTCATCAATTTGAAAATTGCTTGTCGTGTTGCCGGGGAGAGTGCGTCATATTCCCGATTCTGTCATATTGTTGGACGGAACGGCATATCTTGTATCAAAGAAAATGCAAAAGGAGCGGAACTTATGAACGATTACAGAAACACGGAAAACGGCAGGACACGCGTACAGGCACCGATCTGCGATCGGCAGATCATGACGGAATTGTCTTCCGATTTTTCTTTACCCGATTATCAACCGGAGATCAAACGGCTTTTGCGTGTGAGTGCCGTGGTTGCGCCTCCGGAAAAATATCTCGGTGCGGGCAATGCCGAATTTTCGGGAACGGTGGATTATACCATCCTTTATTCCGGCAATGACGGCGCGCTTTATTGTGCCGCACAGACGGGGGAATATCAATTCAGTGTGCCGATGGAATGGACCACGGATTTTGACGTGGGAGACGGCGTGATTTGCGATATTGATACGATTCCGGATATGACGGTCGGTCGAGTGGTGGCACCGCGAAAACTTTCCGTGAAATGCCGATTGCGTTCACATATTCGCTTATATGCTACCCGTGTGATGGAAGAAAATGTGGCGGGCGTGACTTCCGATAGCATACAGCGTTTGACCGGCAGTGCGGAATGCGCACGGCTTTTTGTCGGCGTCGGTGACACTTTGCAATTGGGAGATGAGATTTTATGCGATACACAATCCGACGGAATGCGGGTTATCTGTGCCGATGGGCAGGTCTATGTTACGGAGGCAACAGCGGGAAGCGGTTGTGTCAATTGTCGCGGAGAAGTTTGCCTAAAACTGTTGTGCACGCATGAAAACAGTCTTGACGTGCCGACGCAGTTGTTTCGGAGAATTCCGTTTGCGCAAAGCGTTTTGACAGATGGGGCAGAGGTTAATTGTGAGTGCTGTGCGCGTGGCGTTTGCAACGATATTCAAATTACCGTAGAGGAAGGGCGGATTGTTTGCGAGGTGAGTATTCGATTGGAAACGCACGCGCAACGCAACGAAAGCATTCATTTCACACGCGATGCATATTCTACCTTGGCGTTGGGAGAGCCCGTTTATCAGGAATATCGCTTTCCATGCGCTTTGCATTGCATCTGCGGCAATTTTTCGCTGAATACCATGCTCTCCATGGAGGAAGCCGGAATGCACACGGGACAATCGGTGGTTGATTTGACCGTAATGCCGTTGAATGCCGAATTGGAGAACGATCGCGGACGGTACGTCATAACGGGACGATGCCGTTGCCATGCACTGTTGACGACCGATGAGGATTCCTTTAGCGCACAGGAGTTTGAAATTCCGTTTCGGTATGCGGTGGAGGGCGATGAGAGAACGGTTTGCGATTATGATGTTGATCTGACCGTGATCTCTTGTCGCGCACGTGCCGACGGAGAACGTCTGGCGGTGGATGCCGAGTTGGCTGTTAATTTGGTAACGCGCGGAGATTGTTGTTTTTCAGCATTGCAATCTATCAATTTCGGAGAGGAAATTCATCGTGGCAGTGCCTCTTATACCATTTGTTATCCGTCCCGTGAAGATACGCTTTGGACGGTTGCAAAGCGATACCATCGGGCTGTTTCCGAAATTGCCGAAAAAAATCCGATTTCCGGTTCTCCGGCGGCAGATTCCAAAGATTCATTATCTGGGCTTTCCTATTTGTTGGTGTAGTGTGCCGATGTAAAAACCGCCGCGGGCTTTTCTGAAAAAAGTCCGCGGCGGTTCTTTTGTTCTGAAGAAAACAGCTTTCCTGAGATGTAGGAAGTTTAATGCTTGTCGGATTGTTCCGACCGAGAGAAATCCAATTCCGCCGGCAGGTGTACGTGAGAGAGCAAGAGGCGTAACAGGGTTGCCACTACCACGGCGACCGCACCTTGAATCAGGTTAAACGGAATATTCACTGCCGCGGCAAGGAAACCGTAAAGAATGCCTTCATACAGGAAATAACCGAGTACCATGACGATTTCGGCAGCGATCCCGGAGACAATGCAACGGGGAATGGACGGGAGTTTGGAAAACAGTTTGAACAGCATCAGCGCAACCAATCCCATCAATGCTTTGATGACCAGTGTTGCCGGTGCGTAAAGCGCGTAAGCACTCAACAGATCGGTCAAAGCGGCACCCAAGGCACAGGCGACGAGGCTCCATGCACCGCCCAACGTCCAAGCACCCAACAATAAAAAACCGTCTCCGAGATTGACGTTGCCCCCGAGAGGAGACGGTACGGAGAGCCAAGTTGCGGCAAAAACGAGTGCACAGAACATGGCTGAAAAGACCAATTTGCGAATATGTTTGGAATGCATCGGAAAACACCTCTTTCGATTTTTTGGATGTTATTATTATACGCTTTTCGGTAAAAAATGTCAAGAAATGAAAAACATGTTTTTTGGATATATTTTCGGCTTTCATTTGGTATGATTGCACAAAAAAAACGGAACCTGTCGAAAAAGGCGGTAAAAAACTTGACAAGAACCTGGAACTGTGTTATAATAAGTTGTATTTTATTTGCCACGGCATTTTCAAAATGCCCTTTTCGCAGATGTAATTTCAACGGAGCGGCTTTTGTTGTTTCGTAAAAAAAATGAAAAGGAACGTGTATATAACATGTGCGTCAAAAATTTTAAGAGGATCAAAGCAAGACGATTGCTCTTGGTGTTGTTTGATCTGTTGTGTTTTGCGGTGGTTGCGGCTTTGTATTATGCGGCAACCCTTCTTTTCGGTCAATTGACGACGGAGCCGGGACTGTATATTTTGAATTCGGCGGTTTTGTTTGGAGCAATCTTGGTTGCACGGATTTCATTCAGTATTTATTCCAGCATTTGGCGATATACCAATACGGCGGTCTATTTGAAGATGATTCTTTCCGATGCGTTGGGAGGCATTGTTGCTGTTTTGGTGACTTGCTTGATCGCAACCTACCGCAATATTTGGGATTCTTTGATGGTTGCGGCATTGTTTGCTTTGTTGACGCTGACTTCTCGATTTACCTATCGGCTGATATACAAGCGAATGAATCAAAGCGGTGAGGATGGCGGACGTAAGATTCCGGTTGCCATTGTCGGTGCAGGGCAGGTCGGTGTTTTATTGGCTGAAGAATTGCTTTGCAGTAAAAAATCCAATTACAAGCCGATGTTCTTTATCGATCGGGATACCACAAAAGTCGGTAGCCGTGTGGCGGGATTAAAAGTGTATCCGGAAAATGATGAGATCATATCATTTGTGAAAGAACGCGGAATTGAGGAAATCTTCATTGCATTGGCAAATCTGGACAGTGAAACGGCATCGTTCTTATATGATAAATACAGTAAGACCTCCTGTAAAATTAAGATCTATGATTTGCCGTTGCATGAAGCGGGGACTGAAAAAGATACGTCGGTATCTTCCAAAGGCTTTTTACATGATTTTCGCATTGAGGATCTGCTGTGCCGTCAATCCCTTTCCATTACCGATTCAGCCGCATTCTATTATTATGCGGGGAAGCGCGTATTGATTACGGGGGGCGGCGGTTCCATTGGAAGCGAGCTTTGCCGAAGGATCGCAAAATGCAAGCCCGCGCAATTGATCATTGTGGATATTTACGAGAATAATGCTTATGAGATTCAACAGGAATTGATTCGTACTTACGGAAATAAGCTCAATCTTGCCGTTGAGATCGCATCGGTGCGAGACCGTGAGCGGTTGGAGACGATTTTTGCTATTTATCGTCCGGACATCGTATTCCACGCGGCAGCGCATAAGCATGTTCCTTTGATGGAACACAGCGGTTGCGAAGCAATCAAAAACAATGTCATGGGGACATATCATACGGCTGATATGGCTGAAAAATACGGTGTGCAAAAATTCATTCTTGTTTCTACGGATAAAGCGGTGAATCCGACCAATGTGATGGGCGCGTCCAAACGGATGTGTGAAATGATCGTACAATGCCGTACCGACAGTCAAACCGATTTTGCAGCGGTGCGATTCGGCAACGTTTTGGGATCCAACGGTTCCGTTATCCCCTTGTTCCGAAAGCAGATCAGTGAGGGCGGTCCGATCACCATTACCGATAAACGGATCATTCGATACTTTATGACCATTCCGGAAGCCAGTCAGTTGGTTGTACAAGCCGGCGCAATGGCAAAAAAAGGTGAACTGTTCGTTTTGGATATGGGGAAGCCTGTTCACATCTATGATCTGGCAGTCAATATGATTCGCCTATGCGGATTAACGCCCGATGTCGATATTAAAATCGAGGAGGTTGGTTTGCGTCCCGGCGAAAAACTTTACGAAGAGTTGTTGATGAAGACGGAGACTTTGACTACAACCGAAAACAAAATGATTTTTATAGAGCAGGATACACCTCTGACGCGCGAGGAAGTGCAACACAAAATTGAGGTGTTGTGTGCGGCTGTTAACGAAGCAAAATCAGAGATCGCATCCTCAAAAATCAAGGAAGCATTCCGCACCGTTGTTCCGACTTTTCGTGATCCGGAAGAAATCAATAAAGAAGCGTTGTGTTCGGAAGAAATGCGACAGGTCAACGACCGAGTATAATGTACGGTGCGATGCACCGAAAAAAATAAAAAACGTTCGGAGTATCTGAAAAGGCCCCGAACGTTTTTTATCATCCGTTGACGAAATTTTCTTTCGTCTCGTTTTTCTTTACGAATGAACTTTTTTCGGTTGCTTTGTGCTATAATATATCATATTGGTTCAAGTACTTAAACGGAGGAGAAGTATGATCGCAGATGCAAATCAAAAAACGGCAAGATTGACCAAAGGTTTTTTGTCCTGTTCCAAAATATTGACGGCAATCGGAGATGAAACGAGACAACATTTGATTTTGGAAATGTTGAAGATCGGAAATTGCAA
Organism: uncultured Ruminococcus sp.; assembly: GCA_964624685.1. GTDB lineage: Bacteria > Bacillota > Clostridia > Oscillospirales > CAG-272 > UMGS1865. The sequence goes on from CAZUYA010000021.1 coordinate 6,818, forward strand.
TGGTGTACGTGTGTGTGAGATTACGGAAAAGACCAATCTCTCCCGCCCAGCGGTTTCACACCATTTGCAAATCATGAAGGATGCCGGTTTAGTGAAAGTCAGAAAAGAAGGAACAAAAAATTACTATTATTTTGATTCGGAGACAGAAGCTTTGGAAAGACTGATCGCAACGTTGCAACTGGCGGCTGACTTGTTGAAATGTTTGCCGGATCGAAGCGGAAACACGCTTTGAGTGCGATGAACCGTACAATCAATACAGATGATGGGGGAGTGGAACGATGGAACTGATGGAACTGATGGAGGCGCGGCACAGTGTCCGCCAATATACGGAACAGCCAATCGAACAGGAAAAACGGGAAGCATTGAATGCCTTGGCACAAAAAGTCAATACCGAAAACGGTCTGCACATTCAAATCCTGTATGATGAGCCGACCTGCTTTGACTCTTTTATGGCGCATTACGGGAAATTCGGCGGTGTCAAAAATTACATTGCTCTGATCGGCAAAAAGTCTCCGACATTGGAGGAAGATTTGGGATATTTCGGAGAGCAATTGGTTTTGAAGGCGCAAGAGCTGGGATTGAATACCTGTTGGGTGGCTTTGACGCACGGAAAAAGTTGTGCCAAAACGGAAAAAGGAGAAAAAGAAGTATGCTTGATTGCGCTCGGTTACGGAAAAACACAAGGTACGGTGCATCAAAGCAAACCGTTGGCGAGCGTTTGCAATCTTTCGGAACAGAAGCCGGAATGGTTTTCACACGGAATGGCGGCTGTCCTTTTGGCTCCGACTGCCATGAATCAGCAAAAATTTTTCTTTGAGCTGTTGTCGGACGGTACGGTTCATGCACGATGCGGAAAAGGCTTCTATACCAAATTGGATTTGGGAATTGCCAAATTCCACTTTGAAGCAGTTACGCAAAAAGCAGTCCGAACCGACAGGGTATCGGTTCAATGATACCGTTGATGGATGAAAGTCGGAGCGGCATTTTTACAAAAGAAAAAAAGCACGGAAGTCCGTTTGAAAACGGACTTCCGTGCTTTTTTGTATATGCAAAGAATTGTCATTTATTTGTTGGCAATTTGTTCTGCCGCAGTGGCAACTCTGCTCTCGGCAGCAGCCTGATCTCTTGCGGCGGCAGCTTGAGCTCTTTGCGAGCGGGCAATATCCGACATAGAAGAGGCAGTAGCGGTAGCGGCAGTGGCAGTAACTCCGGTGTTGGCAGCGATGACAGCTGTATTTGCGGCGGTTTGCTCTTGCGCAAGAGCGGCGCGTGCCGTGCTTTGAGCGGTGGCTTTGGTGTAGGAAGAAATGTCCTCCAACCGGTTCATTATGTAATACCCTCTCATATCTTCCGCATAGAGGTTGATGACTTCTTTGATGGTATCGGCGCGAAGGTCGATCATTGCCTCCAACATGTATTGGATGGCATATGCATCGTAAGCGTACTTTTTCGGGAAACGCTCGGGGACGTACTCTGCAATGGAGGGATCCAAAACGTCGTTCTTATATTGTTCGATCTGTGCGCGTAATGTTTCATACTCTGCTTGGAGGCGACTCCGGATGCCATGAAGTTCTTCTTGCTTTTTGCGATACGCGCTTCTGTTCATCAAATAGGTAATTAAAAGCATGAGCCAGCCGATGCCGATCAGAATGATATAGATGATCTTTGTGATGAGGGGAATTGTTTTTTGCGGTACTGCCAATTTTCGATCGATACGTGCGATTTCCTCTTGCTTGGCTTTTGCGTTTGCAACCATGCCGTCATACTCCTGGACTTTTTCAAGCAAAATCGAGAGCATGTTCATGTTTTCATGTCGCTCGGCGGCGATGACGTTCGTGTTTTCCATAGTCGTGTCCTTCTTTCAGAATAATATTTTTATTTGCCTTACGGCAATTTTCATTATAGCAGAACATTGTGAAGGAATTGTTTTTTTTTTTTTTTCTAAAATGTGAATATTTGGGCTTTTTGTCATATTTTTGAATATTTTTTGATATTATGTGAATTTGTGTATTCTGTGTGTCGCATTTTGCGCGTGCCATGTGTTGAAAAAATGAAATTGTCGGTTTGGTGGTGCATCTGTGTTTTTTCATCGATCGGACGATACCGAAAACAATCATCGGGCAGAGGAAAGAAGTGACCGCTTCTTTCCTCTGCCCGGTTCGGATAAGATAAAAGGGATGGGCGTCCGTTTTCAACGGACGCCCATCCTTTTTGAAGTTGCGAACGGCAACGAAGGTTGCCGAATGGAATCATTGTTTCTTACGACACCCGTCGATCTGGATATTTTGGCAAGAGATGTATGCCGCACGATCGCTTGCCAAAAACAGGATCAGCTCGGCGTTTTCCCGGTCGGTACCGGTTCTGCCCATAAAGGACAACTCACTCGGCTCCGTATAATCCATGTCATCCGACTCCGACGGACTGACGCTTCCCGGCGAGACGGCATTGACCGTAATCCCCTGCGCGGCAACTTCCTTTGCCAATGCTTTGGTAAAGGAGATGACGGCACCTTTGGAAGCGGAATAATGTACCATGGTTGTTACACCGTAAACGCCTGCCACAGATGCAACGTTGATGATACGACCGTATTTTTGACGCAACATGCCGTCGATGACCGCTTTGGTGCAGTAAACGGTTCCCATCACGTTGATGTCAAAATATTTTTGCCAAACTTCGATCGGCGTTTCATGAAACGGGTGAAAATCGCGCCACAGCGCGGCATTGTTCACCAATATATCAATCTTTCCGAACGCTTCCTCAGCTTGTTTGACGGCTGTTTCAACTGCTTCTCTGTCCGAAACGTCCACTTGAAAAGCAAGGACTTTTCCGCCGTATGCCTCGCATTCCGCGCGTACTTTGTTCAACTTTTCCATGTTGACATCGAACAGTGCAACATCCGCACCTTCTTGTGCGAATCGGATCGCGGTCGCTCTGCCGATTCCGACTGCGGCACCCGTAATGAGTGCCGATCTACCTTGAAATTCCATGCTGGTGATCTCCTTTTTAATAGTCGAAGTGATCCGCAATGGCACGAATGGCGCGGCATACGGGTTGTTGTCTGGTGGAAATGTGGTCGTGATTTTGCACGGTGAGCCACATGCAGGCACCGAGGAACGGTCCGATGGTACGATGAAGTTTGGTGTGCGTTCCGCCGGAGAGGAACAGGAAGGGAATCTCCAATTCGCGGCGCAAAACTTCCGTGGTCTTCAGATTTTCCATTTCCTCTTCCTCGGTGTTTGCCGCGGTCACGATCTTGGAAATATCGGCACCGCGCGCTTGATGCGCACGAGCGATGGAGAGAACCTCTTCCGTGCTCATGAATGTAAGCGTGTGCGAGGACATCAACACTTCGCCGCCGCGTTCGTGAATGGTGTCGATCAATTTCATTTGCTTTTTGATGGCTTCGGCATCCTGTGTGATTTCATATTGGGTAGGGCAGTACAAATCTCCGATCACATCGATCAGAGTTGCGCCTTGTTCCAATAACCACAGCATACCCTCAGCCAATTCTTCGTCGCTTTTTCCTTCATTGGTGCAGATACGATAGTTGGTGGCATAGATCGGTTTTCGCCCCATCATATCAAACAGGGAACGAACGGTTTCGGCATTGTGGTACTGCGTATCCAAACGCTCATACTGAAAACCGTAAGCGTCGCAACCGTCAAAGGCGGCATTGCGAATGAGCGTTTCCATGTAGGCGGGGGTTTCCGATTGTACCATGCACGTGATGAGTGGCTTGTTTTGATGTAAGAAGGTGGTTTTTTGATTCATGTTCGATTTCTCCTTTGAATGAATTGTTTATTCTTTGTTACGCATGACGCATCTTCCGCCGTCCATCAGGATAAATTCACCGTTCAGGAATGCACATTTTTCGGATGCAACATACAGGATCATATCCACGATTTCTTGCGGTTCGGCTGCTCTTCCGAGCAAGGTCTTTAAGTTTGCCATGCCGGGACGCGTTAGAACGGGACCGGGGGCGACACAAACGCAACGAACATTGTGCTCGGCTCCTGCCAAGGCAACGGATTTGGTGACACCGTACATCAAAGCACTTTTGGATGCCGAATAAGCAACGTTGCGCGGATCGCCTTCCGAACCGGCAATGGAGCCTAAGTGAATGATGACGCCGCTGTTTTGCTTTGCCATTTGCGCCATGACGGCATGATCGAAGTAGATGGCACCCTTGAGGTTGACATCGATTCCAAAGTCATATACATCAATCGGCACTTCGTGAAACTCTCCGCCGATATTGAGGATGCGCGTCTCGGCACCGCCCGCACAGTTGATGAGAATGTCAATGGAACCGAACCGTTCCACGGCGGCATCGCGTACCGCCTCGACCTCTCGGTAATTCCGCACGTCGGCAGTCACGCCGATGATGTTTTCGTGATAGGCACGGATCTCCTCCACGCATGCGTTCAGGGCTTCGGTGTTGATGTCGGTCAACACGACATTGGCACCTTCTTTGGCATAGCATTGTCCGCAAAGAAGCCCCATACCGGACGCACCGCCTGTAATCAGTACGGTTTTGACAGATGATTGCATAAATTTTGACCTCCTCGTCTGTGTTGTAACAAACTGTCATTGTTTGTTGCGCATAATGTTTCTTCCGCCGTCCATCAGGATATGTACGCCGTTGAGAAACGCGCATTTGTCGGATGCCGCATACATGATCATATCTACGATTTCCTGCGTTTCGGCGGCTCTTCCGACCAACGTTTTCATATTTGCCATGCCGGGACGCGTCAGGACGGGACCGGGAGCAATGCAAACGCAACGCACGTTGTGTTCGGCACCTGCCAAGGCAATGGATTTGGTGACACCGTACATCAAAGCACTTTTGGATGCCGCATAGGAAATGTTAATGGAGCATCCCTCTTCTCCCGTGATGGATCCCAAGTGAATGATGACACCGCTGTTCTGCTTTGCCATTTGTGCCATGACGGCGTGATCGAAATAGATGACGCCTTTGAGGTTGAGATCGATGCCGAAGTCATAGACGTCGATCGGGACTTTGTAAAATTCATCGCAAACGCCGAGGATGCGCGTTTCGGCACCGCCGGCACAGTTGATGAGAATGTCAATGGAACCGAACCGTTCTACGGCGGCATTGCGTACCGCCTCGACCTCTTGGTAATTGCGCACGTCGGCGGTCACGCCGATGACGTTGTTGTGATAGGTACGAATTTCCTCCACGCATGCGTTTAAGGCTTCGGTGTTAATATCTGTCAATACGACATTGGCACCTTCTTTGGCATAGCATTGTCCGCAAAGAAGCCCCATACCGGACGCACCGCCTGTAATCAAAACCGTTTTGGTTGAATTCATATTTTTGTATCTCCTTCTGATTTCATCAGTTTTTTTGATTACTTTTATTATAACTGCTTGACAGAAAAAAGAAAAGAGTGTATAATAGTAAAAAACAAAACAATCCTACGGTGGTGATTTTTGATGACGGCATATTCCATCCCGCTGACCTATTTGACGGGCAGTCGATTTACACAACCCATCGGCGCACAAAACGATTATACGCACTTGCCGCGCCCGTTGCACAGCGTGGCTTACGTGCTGCGCGGAAGCGCGTGCTTTGTCTGCGGAGAGCTGACGTATGAGGTGTCGGAAGGCGATGTGATCTATGTTGCCAAAGGCTGTCGATACGAGTCGCTTTGGACGGGGGAACCGGAGACGGAGATTCTTTCCTGCCATTTTGATGTAGTTCCGTTCGGCGAACCGATCGGAAATCGTGTTTATCCGTTGCAAAGTATTCAATCTTGCAGTCATCTGCAACCGATTTTTGAGGAACTGGTTGCGGCTGAAGCAACCGGAGCGGCTTCTTTACATGCAATCGGCAGTTTCTTACAACTGCTATCGGATTTGTTTTCGAGAATGCGCTATGAACGGTTGCTGACCGTGAACGATCAGATTGTAAAAGCGGTGCGGTATATCGAAAGCCATTATGATGCACCGCTTCGCGTTGCGGACTTGGCATCCCTTTGTCACATCAGCCCGTCTTATTTTTATGAGTGTTTTCGGCGTGAGATCGGAATGTCGCCCATTGAATACAAAAACAAAATTACGATCCGACATGCCGAGCGCGGTTTGATCGATCATCCGGAAGTGTCGATTGAAGAGTTGAGCGAACGATTGGGATTTCAATCCGATGTCTATTTTCGTCGCTTATTCAAAGCACAAACGGGAAAGACACCGCGGGAATATCGAAAAACGGCAGGCGGTATCTTATAGGCGATATACGAAAGAACGGCACGCATCCGTTGCAGACGTGTGCCGTTCTTCTTATCGATCGTTTTGCTTTGCGACCAATCGTTTGATGGCTTCAAACGACACATCGCTGATGCTGTGTTCCATTTTGCAGGCATCCTCGGAAGCGGTCGTTTCGTCCACACCGAGTGAAGTCAAAAAATAGGTAAGCAGTTTGTGGCGTTCGTAAATTTTTTCGGCGATCTCCCGCCCTGCCGCAGTCAAAGTAATGAAGCCGTCTTTATCAATGAGAATATAGTCGCCTTGTTTTAACAATCCCATTGCGCGGCTGACAGACGGTTTGGAATAACCCATATATTCTCCCACGTCAATGGCGCGCACGTGGCTTGATTTGCCGGAAAGCACCAGAATGGTTTCCAAATACATTTCCCCAGATTCTTGCAGATGCATGGTGACGCTCCTTCCTTCCGCGCATGTTGTACGACGGAGAGTAAAATGATATAGTATCATAGTATCATAAATTTATGAAAAAATCAAGAGTTTTGTATAAAGTTTTGCTCCGTGAAAACGTTTTTTTCAAAAACTCTTGACTTTGTTTTCTTTGGAGACTATAATAATATAGTAAGCATGAATTGTTGATTTGGTTTCGGAGGTGGAACAAATGATTTATAAGAATTTCGGAGATCTGCAACTTTCGGCATTGGGACTCGGATGTATGCGGCTTCCCGTGCTGGAAAATGATGTGACTCGGATAGACGAGGCAAAAACAGCCGAAATGGTGGCATATGCCATGCAGAACGGAATCAATTATTATGATACGGCATGGGGGTATCACGGCGGAAATTCCGAACTTGTCATGGGGCGGATTCTAAAGCAGTATCCCCGTGACAGTTTCTGTCTGGCTTCCAAATTTCCCGGATATGATCTTTCCAATCATGGTAAGATTGAGGAGATTTTTGAACGACAATTGGAAAAATGTCAGGCCGATTTTTTTGATTTTTATTTGATTCACAGTGTAACGGATGCAAACATTGACCGTTATTTGGATCCGCAATACGGGACGTTGGAGTATGTTCGGAGGCAAAAACAAAACGGTCGCATTCGCCATTTGGGATTTTCTTTTCACGGCAATGCGGATGTCATGCGTCGCTTCTTGGAAGTGTATGGGAATGATATGGAGTTCGGACAATTGCAACTCAATTGGTTTGATTGGAGTTTTCAGGATGCCAAAGGAATGGTCGAGCAATTGAGGGCGCGTGGAATCCCTGTTTGGGTCATGGAACCGTTGCGCGGCGGAAGTCTGGCGACTTTAGAAGCGGAATATGAGGATCGGTTAACTGCTTTGCGTCCCGGAATCGGTATGCCGGAGTGGGCATTCCGATTTTTACAGACCATTCCGGAAGTGACCGTTACGCTGTCCGGAATGTCAAATTTTGAACAACTTGTGCAAAACATTGAGACGTTTTCCGCGGAAAAACCTTTGAATGAAACAGAGTGGAACGCTTTGATGAAGATTGCCGCCGAAAAGAGCGGCAAAAAGACGGTTGCGTGTACATCCTGTTGGTATTGTGTGGAGCAATGCCGAAAACAGTTGGATATTCCGTTTTTGATTTCTTTATATAACGAAGTGCTGTACAGCGGCGGAACCGTTCTGACGGGACGCGCGCTGGAAGCTTTGACAACGCGCGGAAAGCATCCCGCCGAATGCATCGGTTGCGGTGCGTGTTCCAAGGTTTGTCCGCAGGGGATTGATATTCCGTCGATGATGAAAGATTTTTGCGATCGGATTCGATGATGCGGAGAACATGGATCTTTGTCCTTTGCCTTTGTTTGTTGTCGGGCTTGACGGGGTGTGTGCCATCGGACGCGGACACGCCTCTCAAACAGTTGCGGATCCGTTTTTTGGATGTTGGGCAAGGGGATTGTATTTTGATCAGTACGGAATACGGAGATGTTTTGATCGATGCCGGTCCGGAAAGCTCACAGGAACAGCTTTGTGCCAAATTACGTCGCTTTGGTGTTACGGATTTGGAGCTTGCGGTGTTTACCCATACGGATGAAGATCACATCGGCGGTGCCGATGGCATTTTGCGGGAGTTTCCGGCAAAGCAAATATGGATCAATACGGTTTCGGATGTGCAAACTGAAAGCGAACGGTTGCTGTGGAATGCGGTCGATCCGTCGATGACTTCCGTTTCGGAGGTGTGTGCCGGCTCTCTCTTTTTGCTGGGAAACCTTTCTCTGTTCGTTTTGGCACCGATGGACGGCGTCTTGGCGGATTCCAATGATTCCGGTCTGGTAGTAAAGGTGACCTACGGGGATGTTTCCGCGTTGTTGATGGGCGATGTCGGTGTCGGGACGGAAAAGTTATTGTTGGAACGGTACGGTGCCTCCCATTTAGCCTGTTCCTTGTTAAAGGTCGGGCATCATGGTTCTTCCACTTCCGGCGGGGAAGACTTTTTGCAGGCGGTGAATCCTGAGTTTGCGGTGATCTCTTGCGCTTCCGGAAATGAATACGGGCATCCGCACGGCGATACGCTGAAACGATTGCGGGATGTCGGGGCAAATATTTTCAGAACGGATTGTTTGGGTGATATCGAATTTGATTGCGATGGAACCCGATTTTTGATAAACGAGAGTGGAGGATGAGATGAAGGTTTTGATTACGGGAGGTTCACGCGGCATCGGTGCCGCGTGTGTTCGTGCATTTTGTCAAAGAGGGGATTCCGTTGTGTTCTTTTATCGAACGAACCACGAGGTTGCCGATCGGCTTTGTGCCGAGACCGGTGCCATGGCGATCTGTGCCGACCTTTCCGACAGTGCCGCAGCTTCGAAAGCGGTACGCCGTGCGATTGAATTATTGAACGGATTGGATGTTTTGGTCAATAATGCGGGTGTGGCACAGATCAAATTGTTTTCCGATTTGACGGATGACGATTGGAATCGAATGATCGGTACGAATTTGAGCGGTGCTTTTTATGTGACGAGGGAAGCGGTTCGCCCGATGATTGCCGCACAACACGGATTTATTGTGAACATCGGCTCTATGTGGGGAAAAACCGGGGCATCCTGCGAGGTGCATTATTCAGCTTCAAAAGCCGGATTGCGCGGTATGACGATGGCATTGGCAAAGGAATTGGGACCTTCGCATATTACCGTCAATTGTATAGAGCCGGGGGTGATCGATACCGACATGAATCTTTCTTTGGATGCAACCACAAAAACGGAATTGTGTGAAGCAACGCCGCTTTGTCGAATGGGCAAAGCCGAAGAAGTTGCGTCCGCGGTTTGCTTTTTTGCATCTGACGAGGCTTCATTTATCACCGGTCAGATTTTGGGAGTGGACGGCGGATATGCCGTTTGAGATGTTCCGTGAAAAGTTTTCAAAAAAGGATATTGATTTTTCACATATAGTATTGTATAATAAATATAGATTCTTTTGTCGGAATCGCAAGAATTTGAAAAAACAGATTCGGAAAGGTGTCGGATAAATTATGGATCGGGTTTCCAAACACAATTACTATCTTGATATTGCGCAAACGGTTGCCGAACGTTCGACTTGCTTGCGTAAAATGTACGGTGCGATCATTGTCAAAAATGATTCGATTATTTCAACGGGATATAACGGTGCGCCGCGCGGGCGCAAAAATTGTTCGGATCTCGGCGTTTGTATGCGGGATAAGCTCGGAATTCCGCGCGGGGAACGCTATGAGCTCTGCCGTTCGGTGCATGCCGAGGCGAACGCCATCATCGCCGCACCGCGGGATCAAATGCTCGGCTCCGTGTTGTATATGGTCTGTGTCAATTCCAAAACAAAGGAATTGGAGGCGGGAACCTCTTCCTGTATGATGTGTAAGCGGCAGGTCATCAATGCGGGGATCCAACAGGTCGTCGTGCGGGACACCAAGGAAACGTTCCGTGTGATTGATGTGGAAGATTGGATCGAAAACGATGATTCGCTCAGTGGCGTTTTTGGGTATTGATCCATGAAAAAACGCATAATGGGTTGGATTTTGCTGTGTACGGTATGGGCAATCTCTCTCAGCGGTTGTTCCGTTCCGGCTTTACAGCAAAGAGAAGGAGATGTTTTTTTTGATTCAAAGACCGGTGTTTCCTATCGGTATGCACCGCTTTCCTATACGGCACGTGAGGTTTCGGAGCATGCGGTTGCGAGAATCGAACGTGAGATTGCCGGAGATTTGTTGCTATATGCCGTGGAGGGCAGATCGGATCAAACTTGCCTTGCAACGGCAGAAGGGGTGTTGCTTTGCGCAACGGATTGGAGTCTGCCGGAATTGTCCGATTTATCCGTGTCGGAAGTGATCGTATATGAAACGCAAAAGCATTCTGCTGTCGCGCGCTTTTCATCGGAGGAGGAAGTCAAACAATTCAAAAGTGCATGGAAAATGGAACCTCGATTTGCATTGGACGAGCTGTTGCCGTCCGTTACGATTACAGCTTATGATGTTTGCTTTTTCGCATCTGGGGAGTACGAAGGACTTGCCTATTGTCTCAAATATTTTCATTGCAGTGAGGAAGTGCTTTTGTATGATGCGGTGAGCGACAGAGGAACCTATGAAAGCATTTATGATGGGATTCCAATGACATTTGAAGAATACGGGGCAACAGCGGACGATGGGACGGAGCTGTATGCGGTCTATCATTTCGGAACGGAATTATTTTACGATGTCAGCGGCGGTTGGTGTTGCCGTGCCGCCGGTATGACTGTTTTGAATCAGTGAGGGGGACGATGGAGTTGCTAAAAGAACTGGAAATCGAAAAAAAAACGGAAACGTCTGTTCCCAAGGTGACGCGTGTTTGTTTTGTTTGTACGGGGAACACCTGTCGTTCTCCCATGGCTGAGGCTGTGACAAATGCATTTGCCAAGCGCGAAGGCAGGATGGACCTGCGTGCGTACAGTGCCGGATTGTTTGCAAATGAGAACGATCCGATTACTCCGAATGCGGTTCGTGCTTTGGAAAAAGCCGAAATCGAGACAGTGAAGGGGAGAGATTATCATGAACATACAGCGCACACCTTGACTGCCGAAGAAGCCGAAGAATACGATTTGCTGATCGGAATGACGGATGCTCACGTGATGCAATTGTTGATGCGTTTTCCGCAAATGGCAAATCGCATTTTACGGATGCCTTCTTCCGTTTCGGATCCGTATGGCGGAGATGATGCGATTTACGAACAATGCTTGCAACAAATTGTGCGAGATGTCTGCACGTTGCTGTTTCCGGAGATCGGGCAATGAGAATCGAACGCTTGACCGAGGCGTATTTGCCGATGGTTGCCGAGTTGGAGCGTTGTTGCTTTGAAGAACCTTGGAGTGTGTCGGCATTGCGATTGCTGTTGTCGGATGAAGCCACGGGAACCGTTTGCCTTTCCGAGGATGGGAAGTTGTTGGCTTACGGGGGCATGCTATGGGCGCCGGAGGAAGGGCAAATGACCAATCTTGCCGTTTTTCCGACCGCACGAAGAACAGGGTGCGGACATGCCGTATTGGATAATCTGATTTTGCAGGCACAACAGAAGGGCTGTACACAAATTTCACTGGAAGTTCGAGAATCCAACTTTGCGGCGATCTCGTTGTATGCGCACGCCGGCTTTTTGACGGTCGGCAGAAGGAAGCGGTTTTACCGTCGTCCGGCAGAGGACGCATTGGTGATGATACGCACTTTAGAAATCAACAAAAAAGGATGAACAAAAAACATGTATATTTTGGGAATGGAAAGCTCCTGTGACGAAACTTCGGTTGCCGTTGTGGAGATGGATCACGGGGTGCGTCGCATTTGTTCCAACATCGTGGCATCACAGATCGACGTACACCGTTTGTACGGGGGGGTGGTTCCGGAGATTGCCAGTCGTGCACATGTCGAGGCGATTTCTCGCATTACCTATCGGGCATTGGAGGAAGCGGGTGTTTCTTTACAACAGTTGGATGCGATTGCGGTGACCGCTTTTCCCGGATTGATCGGAGCTTTATTGGTCGGTGTCAATTTTGCAAAGTCGTTGGCATATTCCAACCGCATTCCTTTAGTGGCTGTCAATCATATTCACGGGCACGTGGCGGCGGCGTATCTTTCTGTTTCGGATCTGAACCCTCCGTTTTTGGCTTTGGTGGTTTCCGGTGGACATACGTCCATTTATCGCGTGGAAACTCCCACGGAATTTACGGAGATCGGATCGACACGTGACGATGCGGCAGGAGAAGCGTTTGATAAGGTCGGACGTGTCATCGGGTTGCCTTATCCGGGCGGTGCCGCCATGGATCAACTTGCTTATGAAGGCGATCCGCAAGCAATCGGATTGCCATCTCCGGCATTAGGCGGAGATACATTGGATTTTTCCTTCAGCGGAATCAAGACCGCAACCTTGAATTATCTTAACTCGATGGAACAGAAGGCTATGCCGGTCAATCGAGCCGATGTTGCGGCATCCTATACGGACAGGATCGTTAAAGCCATCGTACAACAAACGGAACGTGCATTGAAACAAAGCGGGATGAAGACTTTGGTCTTGGCAGGCGGTGTGGCGGCAAATACACATTTGCGCTCCGCACTGGAAGTCCTTTGCAAACGGATGGGCGTTCGTTTGGCAATGCCGGAACGTCATTTGTGCGGTGATAACGGAGCCATGATTGCGGCTGCCGGATATTTTCAGTATTTGAAGGGAAATTTTTCGGATACTGCACTCAATGCGTCGGCATCGGACGACGGTTTATAAAAAACGATCGGTGCTTTGGTGAGCGGTGGGAAAGAATCTTTTGAAACGGCGAGTGCCACGATCTGTTTTCCACAGGCTGTGGAAAATATCTCCCATTTTCATCAAATTGCCGAAAATGGCTGAAAAATTTTTTCAAAAAGCGACTTTTTTCGACTTTTTGAAAAAATGAAGCCGGATAACAAAAGAAAAGGTTACCGAAAGATGTGGAAAACTTTTGTCTGTTCGGTAGTTGTCTTTTGTTTTTGTCACTTTGAACAAGCACAGACGCCGGTTCCGCTGACCGTTTTGCAAATTGAGCTTACGGTTCGAACAGCCGAACACGGTAAAAAGGAAAGGATTTTTTGTAGTATGGATTCCGAAAGTCAAATCAATACAGTCAATGAAAATATTGATCGTCCCATCGTATCGCCGGCAGTGATTCGTCGTCTGCCGCGCTATTTCCGTTATTTGCGAGAGCTGATACGGGAAGGGAAGATGCGCATCAGTTCCGGAGAACTTTCGGAACGGATGAATGTCACCGCATCCCAAATCCGTCAGGATCTGAATTGCTTTGGCGGGTTCGGTCAACAAGGATACGGCTATAATGTGAATTATCTTTATGCGAAAATTTCCGATCTGCTGGGTGTTAGTGCGGGCGTTCATGCCATCATCATCGGTGCGGGGGATTTGGGACGTGCGTTGATGCGGTCTTCCATGTTTGAAAAACGCGGTGTGGATATTGTGGCAATGTTTGATATTGACAAAGCTTTGATCGGTCGCTCGTTCGGCGGAGTGGAAGTCTATGATATGGCTTGTTTGGAGTCTTATTGTGCCTCTCACGCGGTCGATATGGCTGTTTTAACGCTTCCGAAAGATCAGGCAGAGGCGGAAGCCGATCGCTTGATTGCGGTCGGAATCAAGGGATTGTGGAATTTTACCGGAAAAGAGCTGGCATATTCTTCCGAACAAGCTGTTGTGGAAAATGTGCACCTCGGAGATTCTTTGATGATTATGAATTACGAGTTGTGCCGATTGAAAGCCGAACAGAGCCGCTCGGACGAAAAGCAACGCAGGAGTGTAGAAGAATGAAATTGAATTTTCAGCAGGAAGTTTTGACTTTGCCGGGAGGTGTTCTGACACATTGCGGAGAAGCTGATGCCGAAACCTTGCGTGTATTGCTTTGGCTTGCATCCGATCTCTCTTTGGCGGACAAACCGCGGCAACTTGCAAAATTGGCGGAATGTGATTTGAAAACCGTGAAAGCAGCGGTGCAATTTTGGAAATTTCGGGATGTATTGTTTGAAGAAAAAAAAGAATCGGTACCGACCATGGCATCGGTCGAACGATCCGATGCGCCATCACCGATTCCGACCGAATCCACCAAGGAGAACACCGAATCGGAAAAGCGTCGTACTTTCGTTCGCCGTGCCGACGAGTTACCCAATTATACATCCGTTGAATTGGCAGATCTGATGGAACATCGCGCCTCCGTTCGTATGTTGGTGGATGAAGCGCAACGTGTTTTGGGAAAAATGTTCAATTCAAACGACATCAATATTTTGATCGGTTTGTTGGACTATTTGGGAATGAGTGAGGAATGTATCTTGGTTCTGTTGGCATATTGCAAGCGGAACAATCGATCCAATTTACGGTACATTGAAAAAACCGCCCTTTCTTTGGCGGACAAGGGGATTGTTACCGCTGAAGCAATGGAGGAGGAGATTCGTGTTGCCGAAACGGTTAAAAGTTTTGCGGGAGAAGTGCGGGCTTTGTTCGGAATGAACCAAACCAGAGAATTGACGACCAAGGAATCTAAAATTATTTCAGCATGGGTTTCTTTCGGATATGATATTGAGATCGTTCGTATGGCATATGAGCTGAATGTGAATGCAAAAAACGAGCCGTCGCTGCCTTATACCAATGCCATCTTGGAACGTTGGCATGCCGAAGGCTTAAAGACCGTAACACAAATTCGAGAATATCTTGCGGCGCAAAAGGACAAGCGTGAGGTCGGAACACCCAGTATCGGCACGGTGTTGGGTAACAGCTTCGATACCGATGATTTCTTTGAGGCAGCACTTCGGCGCGGTTTTAACGAGCGGCGAGAAAACTAACGGGGAGTATTTATGGGTTACAATCAGACAAATTTCAAGCGGATTCGTGCGGCATACGAAGGGAAAGCTTTTCGCGCACAAGCAGATGCCGATGCACGTCGTGAGGAGCTTTACGGTTTGATTCCGGAGTTGCGGCAACTGGATGCACGGTTATCCGCATTCGGGCTTCGGATCATGCAGACCGCACTTTCCCATGGGAATACCGAAGAAATGATTGCCGCTTTGCGAAAAGAAAACGAACAAATTTTGCAAGAACGAGGAAAGCTGGTGGAATTGCGTGGGTATCCGCGAGACTACGACGAACCGCGATACGAATGCACGCAATGTCACGATACCGGATATGTCGGAATTCGGATGTGCCAATGTATGCGACGTGCTTTGATTGAGGCGGGGATGGAATCATCCGGTTTGGCTTCTTTGATGCGGACACAATCGTTTGATAATTTTTGTTTGGACTATTATGCCGATGATCCCAAGGCGTATGCGGTGATGAAAGAACATTATCGAAATTTATATCAATATGCACATCATTTTTCCATCGAACAAGGGAAGCCGATGCCATCCAATCTGTTGCTTTTGGGCGGTACGGGACTCGGAAAAACGCATCTTTCCACTGCCGTGGCACGCATTGTGATCGAGCGCGGATACGATGTGTATTATAACAGTGCGGTCGGATTGGTTTCGGATTTTGAATCGCGTCGATTCGGTAATGGGTTGGCGGCTGAAACATCGGAGGATATTGCTCGTTATGTGGATTGTGATCTGCTGATCATTGATGACCTCGGAACCGAAGTGGTGAATCAATTTACGTTATCTTGCCTGTATTATGTTTTGAATACTCGGCTGAATCGGAATAAACCGACGATCGTCAATACCAATTTGATGCCAAGCGATTTGCGGAAATCTTACAGTGATCGTATTTCCAGTCGGTTGACCGGAGAATTTTCGATTTTACCGTTTTACGGAACCGATGTGCGTAGGCAGAAGCTTCAAAAGTCGTCCAATTAGGCAGTCAAGTTCAAAAATACCGTTTATTTTTTCTCAAAAATCGAAAAAACTATTTACAAAATCAAAAAAAAGTGTATAATAAGGATAGATGATTTTATCTTTACGGGACAAAAAGATTCCGAGAGGGTAAAAAGGGAGGATTTGGTATGAGCGGCAATGACATCAAAAAAATGACTCAAAATGACCAAAACACTGTAAAAAAAGATTTATTATCGGCGGCACATGCTGCCGCGGATGCTTTTTTCACTTCCGTTGCGGGTGCAAAACTCTTTCAGAATGCGGTTCACGCCATCGGAAAGAAATATCCGGATGTTTTGCAAGCAGAGCCTTTGAAGAACATTGTGGGGACAGGGATTGGATCTCACAAGCTGTTGACGGGTGATTTTATTCCGTCTTTGGCGCAGGCATTGGATCGGTTGTGGGCTGATGAAATATCCATAGAAGAGGAAAGTGCTATCGAGGATGAACCGTTTGCACAGCCCGTTTCCGAGGAGGCGATTCCCGCTATGGCAAGTACGGAAATGGCGGAAGAATCAGAGGATGATCGGGATGAAGAGGAATCCGATGCGTTCGGTGGAATGAATTTATCCGGACTGAATTTTATTGATGTCAAAGCGCAACCGGAAGAATATGAAGCTTTATTGACGCAAGAACGGGATGGTTTGATTCAGATCGTTACGCGCTATCGCCGAAGTTTTCTGTCACGGTTGATTCAATCGCAGGGGGATGTGCAGGAATATTATTCCATTTTGAAAAATCGTTTGCTTTCCTACAAGGGTGTCAAATCTCGTGTGAGCTGGGGGAACGAATCTTTCAATAAAGGCAGAACGTATATTGCGAAGATCAATGCAAAATCCAAAACAGTGTATCTTTATTTGGCATTGGATCCGGAGGTTGTTTCCGCTTTGGAGGATGGAAAATACAATATTGTGGATATGTCTTCCAAGAAAAAATACGAAACCGTTCCGGTTTTGATGAAGATCAAAGGATCCAGAAAATTAAAACACGCATTGGAACTGATCGATCTGCTTTGCCGCGACAACTTGCAGTTGCCGGAGGTGAAGAATTTTGAAGAGATGGATTATACCGTTCCGTACCGCACAACCGATGAGTTGGTGGAGAGTGGGGAAGTGAAAAAGTTGGTTGCCGGTATGGTGATCTCCGAGCCGGTCGAGGCAACTGTCGTTGAGACTACATCCGATAAAACGATCAATTGATTTTGAATACAAAAATTTATTTGAATAGGACATGAGATACGGCATATACTAATGCCGTATCTTTTTTTGATACTGTTGTCTGATGAAAAATGTTCACGGGAGTGATGATGTATGACTGAAGCAATCAAGACCAAACAAACCGCAATTCTTTTGCAAGCGGTATATAAGAATGTAAAAATGGCAAGCGACTCCATCTTGACTTTAATGCCAAAAGTTCAAGATCGGCAATTGAAAAGTGATCTGACCGTACAGTTAAGTACCTACGATGCGTTTGCATCGCGTGCGGCAAAACTGTTGGCTGAAGAAGGAGTCAAGCCGGAGGAGGAAGGAAGTTTGACCAAACTTTCGGCAAAATGGGGCATGATGATGAATACCATGCGTGATTCGACATCCTCACACATTGCCGAAATGATGGTTGAAGGCGCAACCATGGGGGTGAATGATTTGTTGAAACAGTTGCGGGAGGCAGAAAATTCAACCGTATCGGAGAGTGCATTACGATTGGGGCGCGACGTCTGTCAATTCGAGGAAAAGACCATTGAAGAAATGAAAAGCTATATCGGCTGTTCTAAGAAATGAAAGAAACGGAGAATGATCAAAATGCAAATCACAAATAAGGAATTGTCCGGATTGTCCGATCTTCTGTCTTTGGAAGAAAATGTTGTGGCAAAATATAAAGTTTATGCCGCACAGACCACCGATCCCGTGTTGAAAAATCATTATGAGCAGATGGTACAACGGCATCAAAGACATTTTGATGAATTGTATGCAAATTTGAAATAATGAAACGGAGGGCAGCATATGGAAGAGAATCAGAAAGTCATTTTTGGCGAGCGGGACAAAATCACAGACTTACTTTCCACGCAAAAACATTTAACGTCTGTTTACAACACATTTTGCTGTGAGGCGGCAACCGGAACCGTGCGGAATTGTTTGCTTTCGATTTTGGAAGATGAGCATCGCATTCAAACGGAATTGTTTGATGAGATGAATGTGCGCGGATGGTATCCCGTTGAGAAAGCCGATGAAAGCAAAATTCTTTCTGCAAAACAAAAGTTTGCAAAGGCGGTTACCGTTTGAGCGGCTGATTCCAAAACGGATTCGGAGAATGTCACGCTCTTATTTTTGAATTTTTTGTTTTTTTCTTCACGAAAAAATATAAATTTTTTTGAAAAAAGGGCTTGACAAACACTTCAAAATGGTATATACTGTAAAAAAACAAAACCGACGAGGAAGAAAAGTAGCAGGGAATCGTGTTTGATTCAGAGAGTTGCAGGCGGTGGAATTGCAACCAAAGCGACCGTGTAAATGGGCTTCCGAGGGCGAACCGAAGCGAAAAATTCGTGGTAGGCTTCGACGGGACGCTCCCGTTATCGCGAGCGGCGCATATGATGGTATGCGATGAGAGGAAGCCGTGGCTTCAAAAAGGGTGGCACCGCGATTGATTTCGTCCCTATTATCTCTTATTGTAAGAGATAATAGGGCGTTTTTGTTTTTATGATTGAAAGGAGAAAAAGAAATGCAACACAAGGAAGTCCCTTACAAAATCTATTTGAAAGAGGAAGAAATGCCGCGTGCATGGTATAATCTGCGTGCCGATATGAAGAAAAAACCGGCACCGCTTTTGGATCCGGCTACAGGAAAGCCGATCACCGCAAACAAATTGGAAAAGGTATTTTGCTCCGAATTGGTCAAACAGGAATTGAACGATTCCGATCGATATTTGCCGATCCCGCAGGAAATTTTCGATTTTTATAAAATGTATCGTCCGTCACCGTTGGTGCGCGCATATTGTTTGGAAAAAAAATTGGGAACTCCCGCACATATTTACTATAAATTTGAAGGAAATAATACCAGCGGAAGTCATAAGCTGAATTCTGCCATTGCACAGGCATATTATGCCAAACAACAGGGATTGAAAGGGGTAACGACCGAAACGGGGGCAGGACAATGGGGAACGGCTTTGTCCATGGCATGTTCTTATTTTGGTTTGGATTGCAACGTTTTTATGGTGCGGTGTTCCTATGACCAAAAACCGTTTCGCCGCGAATTGATGCGTACTTACGGTGCAAGTGTGACTGCTTCGCCATCGGATACCACGGCAGTCGGAAGACAGATGTTGGCTGAATTTCCGCAAACGACCGGCAGTTTGGGATGTGCAATCTCGGAAGCGGTCGAGGCGGCAACCGCACGGGAAGGGTATCGCTATGTTTTGGGAAGTGTTTTGTCACAGGTGATGTTGCACCAATCCGTTATCGGATTGGAGACTAAAGCGGCACTGGACCAATACGGTGTCAAAGCCGATTTGATTATCGGGTGTGCAGGGGGTGGTTCCAATCTCGGTGGCTTGATCGCGCCTTTCATGGGAGAAGTACTGCGTGGGGAAGCGAATTATCGTTTCATTGCGGTGGAACCTGCCAGCTGTCCTTCCTTGACGCGCGGAAAATATGTTTATGACTATTGTGATACGGGACGGGTTTGTTCGCTTGCAAAAATGTACACATTGGGCAGTGGTTTTATGCCGTCGGCAAGTCATGCGGGGGGATTGCGTTATCATGGCATGAGTTCCACTCTTTCCGAATTGTATGACGAAGGATTGATGGAAGCACGCAGCGTGAAGCAAACGGAAGTTTTTGAGGCGGCTGAATATTTTGCTCGTATTGAGGGAATTTTGCCGGCACCGGAAAGTGCGCATGCCATTAAAGTGGCGATTGATGAAGCAGTACGAAGCCGCGAATCCGGAGAAGAGCAGACGATTGTATTCGGTCTGACCGGAACGGGCTATTTTGATATGATGTCTTATGAAAAATTCCATGACGGCAAGATGACCGATTCGATTCCGAGTGATGAGGAAATTGCGGCAAGTCTTGCCAAAACACCGAACGTGCCGTTCACAGAATAATCCGAAAAGGGCATCGAAGAATTTGTTGAAAAAACGACGACTTACGCAGTTTCTCATAAGGATATTAACTGCGTATAGGTGGCACTCGGTATGTAGGACGGACAGTTTCGACTGTCCGTCCTATTCCTTTTTGGACTTCAAGCGACTTGTTCGGGTGCGCGTTTTCCGATATAGCGGAAGTAGATGTCGATCTGCT
>CAZUYA010000022.1:0-25247 GCA_964624685.1 uncultured Ruminococcus sp.
TATCTTTGATAACCCGTTTACTGCAAATATGCTATACAAAACAAGCTTGTATTTTGGATTGCTTCGCAGGTAGTGGTACAATGGGACACGCGGTGATGAAATTGAATGCCGAAGACGGCGGGAATCGAAAATTCATTCTTTGCACGAATAACGAGAACAATATCTGCCGTGATGTGACTTACGAGCGCATCAAGCGTGTCATCGAAAAAGAGGACTATAAGGCAAGCCTCAAATATTTCAAGGTGGACTACTTACCCACGTCGGACAAATTCTATTACGAATATGCCGACGACCTGCTGTTGCATATCAAAGAGTTGGTTGAATTGGAAAATGCGATCCGTTTTGACGGCAACTCCGAAGTTGCCATCCTTTTGACCGATGAAGAGTTGGACGCGTTTGTATCCGCGATTCCGGACGGTTGCCGTGTCGTTTATCTGGGTTACGATGTTTTACCGTCGTCGGAACAAGAACAACTGCTTGCCGCACGCCACGTGGAAATCAAATGGATTCCGGACTACTACTATCGGGAATTGGATGTGTAATCTTCGTTCCTCTCGCGGAAGAGCCTTTGGTTCGTTTCTCGAACAAACAATCGCATTGACATAATCCCCCGCCGCGGAATCTGCACGATTCCGCGGCGGGGGATTGATCGTGTCCGAACAGCGCGGACGAAAGATGGATTTGATGTTATGCAAACTCCACATCATCACGCAGGGCAACTGCACGCATGACCTCTTTGAGCTCGCAGTTGCAGTTCCACAGCAGTTCGGCGTAGAGTGCAACGGGATACAGGATGTTTTCTTCAAACATTCCGTCTTCCACCAATGCGGTGATGTACAGATCGCGCTGTTTGGCGTTGCTCAAAGTGCGCACCGCTTCCAATGCATAAGAGGCATTGGCAAGCCATCCCGCCTGAATATAACGCCAAATGGCGTGCTTACGTCTGATGCGATTTTCTTTCATGCGGCGTGAGCTGGTGCCGAGACTGATTGCACCGTTGATGTGTTCAAAGTGTCCCCAGTCCAATTTGGTAAAGCCTTTGGTGACGACACCGAAGCGTTCCTCTTCACCGCGCAGATGTGCGATGCGGCGCGTCAAGTCCATGGTCTCGTCAAAAGCGGAAACGTCGGTCGGAATATAGGAATAGGGGAAGGAGCCGCAATTTTCCCAAACGATGCGGACGCGCGGATCGACCTTTTGGATCAAGGGCAGTTGCTTGGAAACGGACTCCGCATGCAGACCGAATTGCAATTCCAGAGTCGGATATTTTTCCAAAAGGCGCGCCGAGGCACGATTGACAAAAGCGGTCACCGCTTCCGCCACCAAAATGCCGTTGATATACTCGGTATCGACTTCCGTAAACGACTGGAAGTAGATCCCGTCGGCACCCGTGTCGCGGTATTCCCGTTCGTATGTTTCCACAATGGTATCAATGGCATTGTCGGCGTGAGCGATGTCAACGGCGGTGCAATCGGTACCCCACAGCCATGAGTAGCCCCAGATTACTTTGATGGCGCAATCGTGTGCGTAGGATACGATTTCTTTTGCGTTGATCGGCGCGTGATCGTTCCAAATGATGATGGTATTCAATTTCAGGCGTGCCATATTGTCAAGAAAATTTTTGTAGTCGTAAATGACATATCCCCACGTCCAAATTCCGCGGTTGATGACGGACGGATAGGCGGTCAGCGTATCGGCGGGCAATTCGGCTTCAAACAGATCGACAAAATAGTGTCCGGAATCATTTGTGCAACGATGCTTGACGATATATTTGTCGTAAAAATCCATGCACCCGTACAAAACGCCGGCATCATCGGAGCCTTCGATCATGACCGTATCATTTTCAACGATGATGCGGTATTCCTCGGCATGTGTCAACGGAGCGAGGTTGCGGGCGCGAATGTAAGGATTGTTTGCGCATGTGCCGATGTAAAACGGACGGCAGGAAGTTGGAATGACCTCGTTGGTTCCGATGATGCAAACGGGATATTCCAGTGTGGCGTCCAACAGATGTTCCGAAAGAACGGCAATCGCCTTTTTTTGCACACCGGTCCGATATTCACCGCATACAATGACATTCTTTTTCATATCTAACCACCTCTTGAAAGTAAAATGAAAGTATCATCAGTTTATCATAAAATCTATAGTTTGTCAATCAAAACTTTGAGAGGGATAAAAAGTTTTGTAAACGAATGGTGAAAAATTTCACAAAACCTATTGATAATTTTTCCGTTTTGTGGTATGATATAAGTATATGGGTAAATTTGTAAATTTGAAAAATAATTGAAAGGATAAAAAGCTATGACTTACAACAAGAAATCAATTGAAGACGTTGAGATCAAAGCAGGGCAAAAGGTGTTTGTCCGTTGCGATTTTAACGTTCCTATGAAGGACGGCGTGATTACCTCCGACAAAAGAATCGTCGGCGCACTGCCCACCATCAAATATTTGATGGAGAAAGGTGCCAAGGTGATCCTCTCTTCTCATATGGGAAAACCGCATGCTGTTTTTACGCCGAACTTCAAATTGGATAAAAAAGAGCAGAAGAAGATTGACGAGTTGCCGGAAAACGAAAGAGAAGCCGCAACTGCCGAATTGAAGGCAAAGGCACTGGCAAATGATCCGAAGAAGTTCTCTTTGAAACCGGTCGCAGATCGTCTGAATCAGGATTTGAACGGTAAAGTTGCGTTTGCATCCGACATCATCGGAGATGACGCAAAGGCGAAGATTGCCGCAATGGAGAACGGTACCTGTGTACTCATTGAAAACGTTCGTTTTGATGCACGCGAGACCAAGAACGATCCCGCATTTGCAAAGGCTTTGGCAGATCTTGCCGGTGAGGGCGGTCTGTTTGTCAACGACGCTTTCGGTACCGCACATCGCGCACATGCTTCCACCGCAGGGGTTGCCGATTATCTGCCCGCTGTCTGCGGTTATTTGATCCAAAAAGAAATCGGTGTCATGGGCAAAGCTTTGGCAGATCCCGCACGTCCTTTTGTTGCCATCCTCGGCGGAGCGAAAGTTTCCGATAAGATCGGCGTAATCAACAATTTGATTGAAAAGTGCGATACATTGATCATCGGTGGCGGTATGGCTTATACATTTTTTGCCGCACTCGGACACAGCGTCGGCACTTCCATTTGCGAGTTTGACAAGATTGAGCTTGCAAAGGAAATGATGGAGAAAGCAAAGGCAAAGGGCGTCAATTTCCTGTTGCCTGTGGATAATATTGTCGGTAAAGAGTATGACGAGAATACCGAACACAAGTTGGTATCCTCCGATGATATTCCGGACGGTTGGATGGGATTGGATATCGGTAGCAAGACCTGTGAGCTGTTTGCAAACGCCATCAAGGGTGCCGGAACGGTGGTTTGGAACGGTCCGATGGGCGTTTCCGAGTGGAAGAATTTTGCGCACGGAACCGAGACGGTTGCCGAGGCGGTTGCAAATTCCGGTGCGGTATCCATCATCGGCGGCGGTGATTCTGCCGAGGCGGTGGAAAGATTGGGCTTCGGTCCCAAAATGACGCACATTTCCACCGGCGGCGGTGCATCGTTGGAGTTCTTGGAAGGATTGGAATTGCCCGGTATTGCCTGCTTGATGGATAATCAATAAAACGGCGATCCATGCGTGTAACGATAAACGATCAAAAATAAAATCGAACGGGGAACGGCGAGCCGCCGTTCCCCGATTGTAATGAATACGGGAAAGGATAGAATCAAAATGAATCCATCTAAAAGAAGAACCGTGATTGCGGGGAACTGGAAAATGAACTTTACACCCGCACAGGCAACGGCTTTTATCAATGAAGTAAAACCTCTGGTAGCAGGAAAAGATCACTGCGATGTGATCTTCTGCGCCCCCTATGTAACCATTGCTGCGGCGCAAGAGGCGGCAAAAGGATCCAATATCAAAATCGGTGCCGAAAACGTTCACTTTGCCGAGAAAGGTGCATACACAGGTGAAGTTTCGGCTGAAATGCTGACCGCTTGCGGTGTGGAATATGTGATCATCGGTCACTCCGAGAGACGTCAATATTTCGGTGAGACAGACGAAACGGTCAATTTGAGAACCAAGGCGGCTTTGGCAGCCGGTATGAAGGTGATTTTGTGTTTGGGCGAGGTCAAGGATGAACGCTTGAACGGGATTACCGATGAGGTCGTTTCCATGCAAACCAAATTAGACCTGAAAGATGTGACTGCCGAGCAGATGAAGAACGTGATCATTGCCTATGAACCGGTTTGGGCGATCGGCACGGGACTGACCGCAACACCGGAACAGGCAGAGGAAACTTGCGGCACGATCCGTCGTGTGCTGGCATCCATGTACGGTGAGGAAGTTGCCGAAAGTGTAACGGTGCAATACGGCGGTTCAATGAACGAAAAGAATGCCGCAGAGTTGTTGGCAAAACCGAACGTGGATGGCGGATTGATCGGCGGTGCTTCTTTGGTTGCCGAAAAGTTCAAAGCCATTGTGGATGCCGCACAGTAAAATCAAAGTATGTTTTTTATTTGAAAGGAGCCTCAAATCGGCTCCTTTCTTTTTGCAAATATGAATTCAATGTTAATAATGAGAAGCAACGGTAGACATTTCTCAAAATGTATGGTATAATAATTTGGATATAATTTTGTCGAATCATTGTGGTTGATAGAAAAATGCAGGAGGATTTCATGGGACATTTTTTCGATTTGCACAGTCATATGCTGTGTTGTGTTGATGATGGCGCAAGGGATCGGGAGACGATGTTTGCCATGTTGGAGGAGGCATATGCTGACGGAACGCGCGCACTGTGCTTGACACCGCATTTTTCTCCGTACTTGTTTGGCGACACATCGGAGGAATCTGCTCATTCTTTCGCTCTTTTGCAACAATATGTAGCTGCACATCATCCGGATATGGAATTGTTCTTAGGTCATGAGTTGGGGTATTACGAAGGTTGCCTTCAAGCGTTGGAATCGGGACATTGTCGCACGCTTGCCGGCGGTCGGTATGTTTTGGTCGATTTTCCGGAGAAGGTTGATTTCTTTGAATTGAGCAATGCCATGCGTCGATTGCGCAGTGTCGGATACGGAACCGTTTTGGCGCACACCGAGCGATACAGATGTTTGTTTCATCGGATGGATTGGATCCGTTCCTATGTGGAAGAGGGCGGGATTGTACAAATCAATGCCGCGTCCGTAGCGGGACAATGGGGAATGTTGCCCAAAATGATGTGGAAAAAACTTTTGAAAGAGCATTTGGCACATATTATTTCGACCGACGCGCATAATTTAACCACACGACCGCCGAAAATGACGGTGTGTATGGATTATTTGAAAAAGCATGCGTCGCCCGAAGAAATCCGTGATTTGACATGGCGAAATGCCGAAAAAATCGTCAAAGAGGGATAAGGGGCTGTTCGAGCCGCTGGTTGAGCGTTGCAATCGAACGCATGATATGTGGTGAAACAGGATACTTTTGAAACGAGTAAAGAAAGGATTTTTCAAATATGGAAGATGCAAATAAAGGGATAGAGATTCGATTGGCGGATCTCTGGTCGATTTTGAAACGCTGTTGGTGGATGATGTTGGCAGTGTTGATCGTGGTGTTTGCCGTGACTTATATCATCACGGTCAGTACGCATGTGGATGAATATACGGCAAGCGCAACCGTATGGGCATTGGGAAGCAATGCGTCCGGAAGCGGGAACACCACGACCTCCGATGTATCCATCGGTACGTATTTGGTCAAAGACTATCAAGAGCTGATCTTAACTCCCGGTGTTCTGGAGGAAGTGTTGCAAAAAGCATCTATTTCCGGAATTTCGGCAACCAAACTGCGCTCTATGATCTCTGTTACAAACAGTAGCGGTAGCCGTGTTTTGACGATTTCCGTAACGACTACGGATAAAACGACCTCAGCCAAACTTGCCAATACTTTGGTAGATGTTTTTTGCAATCGGATCAATGCAAAGAACGAGGATGGCAAAACACTGGTCACGCCGTGGGATGCGGCGCAAACACCGAAAAAATCCTCCAACCCGATTTCTATGTTCAAGGTGATCCTGATTGCGTTTGTCAGTGCGATCGCGGTCTACGGCGTTTTCTTTGTCATGTATTTGTTGGATGATAAGATCAGTACGGCTGACGATGTGGAAAAGTACCTCGGTGTCAATATTTTGGGTGTGATCCCGAACCGAATTGATGCCAGCCGCCGTCGTTCGAGAAAAAGATGAACCGTAAAAGTCTGTAAAAATCAGGCAGAAAGGAATCTTACGGGAATAAAATAAATATGAAAAATGTAGAATTGATATGGGATGAAGAGCTGGATTCGAGCTACTTTGTCCGTGAAGCGTTCAACTCGTTAAGGGCGAATATTTTGTTTTCCAGGAAGGATGTCAAGGTCATTGTCGTGACGAGCTGTTATGCCCATGAGGGAAAAACCTCGGTCTCGTTTGACTTGTGCCGCAATTTGGCAGAGTCCGGCAAAAAAGTGTTGTTGGTGGATGCCGATTTGCGAAAATCAGTCTTGCTTACCCGGTACACCAAAGAGAAAAATCTGTACGGATTGAGCCAGATCTTGTCCGGTCAGGTCGAAACCGCCAAAGCAATCTATCGGACGCACGTCGATGGATTGGACATCGTGTTTGCCGGACCGTATCCACCCAACCCGACGGAGCTTGTGGGAAGTCCCGCATTCAAAGAGTTTTTGGATGGCGAGCGGGAAAAATATGATTATATCATTGTGGATGCTCCGCCGCTTGGATTGGTGATTGATGCCGCTGTGATTTCCGGCGTATGCGACGGTGCGGTGTTGGTTATCAACATCGGACATGTCAAATATCGTGTGGCGCAGGGCGTCAAAGCACAGATCGAAAAATCTGGTTGCAAGCTTTTGGGTGTTGTTTTGAACCAGATCGACCGCAAACGCAGTCTCAAATCCGATCAGTCTTATTATTCGGCATATGTTTCCGGAAGTTACGGGGAATATGTGGACGGCGGAAAAATGAAAACACAGAATAAATCAATCGGCACTGCCGCACATTCATCGGAACAAAAGAATGCGGCACCGATCACTCGGACGACGCAACCGGGAGCAAGATCGGACGGCATGCAAGTCCGTCGGACGGGACTTTCGACACAACAGGGTGCCGCTTCGCGACCGTCGGCTGATCCCACACGGGTGCAACCGCGGCAGGCGCAAACCGGAACGTCCCCCGTGCGAAAGAAGCAGGACGAAGAGAATTGAACAATCTGCAAAAAGCAAGACGATTCGGCGACGACGCTTGCTTTTTTGCGTTTTTACTGTGATGTGCGCCGATTTGATGCGATATGCTTGAAAAATGAGGAACTTTTTTGCAAATTCCACTTGCAATTGAGAGGCTTTTGATTTATAATAGTAAGGGAACAAATAAGTCCGCCCCGTGATGCGGACATTGAGGAGGAACTGAAAATGAAAATTTTGGTAATCAATGCGGGAAGCTCATCCATTAAGTATCAGTTGATCGACATGGAGACGGAGACGCTTCTTGCCAAGGGACAGGCAGACCGCATCGGAATCGAGGGCGGAAATTTCAAGCAAAAAGTGGATGGACGCGCCGACTACAAGATCGACATCTTTATGAAGGATCACGCGGCGGCGGTTCAGTTGGTGTTGGATACATTGACTTCCAAGGAGAACGGAGTGATTGCCTCTCTGTCCGAGATTTCGGCAGTCGGTCACCGCGTGTTGCACGGCGGCGAGAAATTCTCCGGATCGGTCATCATTGATGAAAAGGTCATTGCCGCCATTGAGGAATGCTGTGAGTTGGGACCGCTTCATAACCCCCACAATCTGACGGGGATCCGCGCATGTGAAAAGACCATGCCCGGCGTTCCGCAGGTCGCCGTATTCGATACGGGATTCCATCAGACCATGCCCGACTATGCGTATCTTTACGCACTGCCCTATGAATATTATGAAAAATATCGAATCCGTCGTTACGGCTTCCACGGGACGAGCCACCGCTATGTCAGCATGCGCGCGGCGGCAATGTTGGGCAAGGATCCCGCACACGCCGATGGATTGAAGATCGTCACCTGCCATTTGGGCAACGGTTCTTCCATTGCCGCGGTCAAGGACGGAAAATGCTATGATACCACCATGGGATTGACGCCTCTGGAGGGCATCATTATGGGAACCCGTTGCGGTTCCATTGATCCCGCCATTGTGCCGCTGTTGATGAAGAAAGAGAATCTCTCTCCCGATGAAATTGATACCATTATGAACAAGAAGTCCGGTATGTTGGGCGTGACGCAACGGACGAGCGATAACCGTGATATTGAAGAAGGTGCCAAAGCGGGCGACAAACGTTGCCAGTTGGTGGAATCCATGGTAGTGCATCAGTTGACAAAATACATCGGCTCTTATGCGGCGGCAATGGGCGGCGTGGACGCCATCACATTTGCCGGCGGAATCGGCGAGAACAACCCGCATTACCGCGCGCGCGTTGCCAAGAATTTGGAGTTCATGGGCGTGAAGATTGACGAGGAGTTGAACGCGAAAGCGATTCGCGGTGCTGCTGAAGTGGATATTTCCGCTCCCGACGCCAAAGTCAAGATGTTGGTGATTCCGACCAATGAGGAATTGATGATCGCCAAAGATACGGAAGAGCTTGTCAAAGCTCTGTAAGGTGTTGTCGGATTGAGACCATGATACAAGCGATTGAAGATTTTTTTCTGAATACCGTCGGCAGAGAGCTGTGCGTGTTCTTTTGTTCCGTGTTGCCCATCATCGAGTGCCGCGGCGCGGTGCCGTTGGGGTGGGCTTTGGGATTGCCGTGGTGGCAGACCGCACTGTTTGCTTTTGCTGGGAATCTGTTGCCCGTTCCGCTCATTTTGCTGTTTATCCGCGCCCTGTTGCGTTGGATGCGCAACAGTCGTTTCGGCTTTTTTGCGCGGATAGCCGGATGGTTGGACCGCAAAGTGGAAAAGCACAAAGGTACGATTGAAAAATATTCCTATTTGGGTGTCATGATATTCATTGCGGTGCCGTTTCCGGGGACGGGGGCATGGACGGGCAGTCTCATTGCGTCCGTGTTGGGATTGGATGCCAAGCGTTCGTTTTTGGCGGCAATCGGCGGCGTCATGATTGCAACAGCCATTATGACGGTTATCATGTATTGCGGATTCGGAGCCATTTTCGGAATGGTATAAATTTATAAGAGGATTTGAAATCGAATCAAATAAAAGTCCTCCGCTTGCTGTTTGTCTGCGAGCGGAGGACTTTTTCATTGCCGAAAATGAAGTTTTATGTTGTGTAATAAACTGTTATCCTAAAGTTACAATTTCAGAAGCCTCCCCTTTTAGGGGAGGTGGCGCGGCTTGCCGTGACGGAAGGGTTTATCATTAGATATGTGTAAGTATATAAAGAAACCCCTCCTGCCATGTTTGAACATGGCTTCCTCCCCTAAGAGGGGAGGCTGAAAGAAAAGTGGAGGCTCCGCGGACGGGGGAGGCTTTGGGATAGGGACAGCTTCGGGAGAGGTGCGGAGCCGGTAACGCAAGCTTCCATTACCGGGGAGAACACTGCCGCTTTTTGTCGGAACGTACAGATTGCGGGGGGAGATGCCCGCCAAATCTGTGCTTTTGGTGAAAACACACAAAAAAAACTGATATTTTTGTGATATTTTTCAATTGACAAAACAAACCTTTGCGTGCTATAATGTAAGTAACTCAACGGAGCCTGTGCGCACTGTTGAAAAAAACAAAAAAAGGAGAAGTTTTGATTATGAGAACCAAAAGAACAAGCAGATTCATCGCGTTCGCTTTGGCAGTGGTTATGCTGGTCCCGATGATCAGTGTTGCCGCGTCTGCCATCGGCTATGATGATATCGTTGCCGACATTGATGAAGATGCGTCTATTTTCTTGGTCGAAGACTTTAACAATTTGGAGTTGACGACGGATGAAAACGGACAAACAAC
This sequence comes from uncultured Ruminococcus sp., assembly GCA_964624685.1. Taxonomy (GTDB): domain Bacteria; phylum Bacillota; class Clostridia; order Oscillospirales; family CAG-272; genus UMGS1865. The sequence goes on from CAZUYA010000022.1 coordinate 9,942, forward strand.
TTTGAAAAAGGATTCGGACCTCTATCCGAACATCGGCGGTGTCCATACGTACTCCAAGCTGATGCAACGCGGCGAGGACGAAACGGACAAATACCTCTTGATTCCTTACAAGGGATATGCAAAGGGCGGAAATGACGGTGGCGGAAACTTTGATAAAGTTTTGACACTGAACAATGCCTCCATTTCGGCACAGCAGAGCAACGGCGTTATTCTGGAGTTGGAGATGTTCCTGCACTTTGACGAAACGTTGAACAGCGAGAACTGCGGCTATGAATATTCCGTCAATCAAGGTGATCCGACGGTCGAGCTGCAAATCAGAACGATTTCCTCCACCAACGTTCGCGGACAGTCCTTGGGGAGTGCTTCTTGGATTACATTAGGTCAGATCAAGATCCGCACCGGTGAAATCCTCAACGTGAATAAGCCCGTTGAAGGCGCGCAGGGATTGACTCCGGAAGCATGGAACACCATGCGCTATGAGTTTGATATGGTACACGGTACATTCAAGCTGTATGTAAACGGCGAACTCTACACCGAGGAAGGCTACATTTCCGGTAACGGTGCGTCGCAAGGTTACAAGAACGTTTCGATTGATACCGGCAAGCTGTTGATTGCAAAATGCAATAAGCAAGCGGGTTCGTACAATAACAACGATGAGGTTGCTTATGAAGACATGACTTATGTCGGTATCGACAATGTGGCAATGTATGAGAATTACGGCTATGTTTCCGAACCGTTGGTCAGCGAGCCTGCGGCACCCGGCACCATTTCCGGTACGGGCTTTGAGTTGGTATCGGTCGGTCAAACTCCGAAAGATGCCGGATTCGCTTCCGCACCCCCTTCCGCAACGATCGTTGTGGATCCCAAAGACTCGACCAACCAGGTTGCAAAGCTGCCTTTCGAAGCATCGTGCAAGGGAAGCTACTATTTGTGGTGTGAGCAAAACAACTCGGTATTTGAAATTTCGAACATCGTGTGGGAGAATGGCGACGCAACGAGCGGTGTCATCACTTCCGCAGAGGCGAATGGCGTGACCTTCTCCGGTAAGGTTTGGGGTATTACGGAAGAGCAACAGTCCAGTTATGTTGGCTCTGCCGAAAATGCTTCGGATTACGTTGCAAAACTTGCCGATGGTAGCGAGTACAAAAACGCTTCCGGCAAACGGTATTTTATTTTCACCTCCGAATATGCTGAATGCAGATACGGTGTTGTTAAGAGCGGTGTTTCCTCTGTCGGTTCGACATTCTCCCCCAGTAACATTGCATTGGGTACAAACAATTACAGCAAATTCGTCATGCAGGTGAAGTACTACTTCAGTGCGGACGCCGCAGGGAACATCGAGTCCCAGATGAACGGCTCGAGCGGTGCGTGGATCGATACCGTGCAGATTCAAGCGGTCAAGGACGGAGATGTTTACCTCAAGTTGGGCGGCAACTGTTCCATCGTCAACGGACAGAATTTGAGCGCAAACAACTCCAATGCCGATACTTATATCCTGCAACGGGAAACGTGGTACACCATGCACTTGGTGTATGATGTAGCAACAAACACCATGGATATTTTCATGAACGGTGAATTTATTGCACAAGTGTGTCCGAGTAACAATGGCTTTAGCGGCATCAGAGCGAACTCTTGGTCCATTGCAAAAATTGTGCGGAATACATTGCCCGGCTCTTTGCGCGGTTACATGTTGGTAGACGATGTGTTCCTGTTGGACGCAAGTGCATTTGATACCAGCGCAATGGCAGTGAACTACATGCAAAACTTTAATGCAGTGAGTGATCTTTCCAATCTTGATGCAACCGGAGTACCGGAAAACGCAACCTTGGTGGATCGTGCGGAGAACAATAAAGCTTTGCAGATGAACATTGCAGATTTGACAAACAATTTGGCATTTGCAAACCACGGTTCCTCCGAGTCTGTTGCAAACAAAGTGGCATTTGACTTTAAGTTGAACCTTTCCGAGGATGCAACCGGCACATTGTTGGGGTCCATCCTGAAATACGGTGACAAACAGTTTGACAATGCGAACCAAGATACAACCACGTGGTATTGGAACGACGGTGTTCATTCCGATTTGAAGCTGTACAGCATTGACGCGGAGACCGGTAACATTACTATCGGTACGCAGATTGGTGCCGAGGACGCGACTGTTGCCGCAACCATCACCAAAGGCGAGTGGACGACGATCTCCTATGTCCTCGACCTCAAGACCGGCGCGGCTGATCTGTATATCAACAACCGCTATGTTGCTTCCGGCGATGTCGGCGCAACCAGCATCAACTTTACAACTTCCATGTGGAGCATTGCAAATCTGGTCGCTGTAGAGGGTGTGACCGCGGCAGGTACCGTGACGTTGGATGATGTTCGCTTCCTGGTTGTAACCGACCAGATCGTTGACATCACCATGGATCGTGAAAACTTTGTTTCCGCAACCTTCAACGGTGAAGCGGTTCAATTGGGCGACAGATTCTTCATCACCGACGATGTGGCTTATGAAGAAATTACCTTTGATATGGATTCCTGGAAGGACATTATCGAAGCCAATGAAGATGATTACACGACCGCATTCCGTAAATGCGATCCGACCGGCTTGCGCTTTACCGCAACGGTGGATTCCGATATGTTGGCAGAACTCAAAGAAGAGTTTGGTGAGGAGAACGTCACCATGGGTACCATCATCGTTCCCACGGATTCCGTTCAATTCCTCGGCGGCGTAACCCTTACAAAATTGGTTGCAAACAACATCAAGTATTTGGATGTTGTGGCGAACGATTTCTATGATGACGATACGATTGCAGGTTCCATTGTCGAGTTGCACGAGTCGAACATCAATCGTAGCTTCACTGCAGTTGCATACGTGAAGATCACCATGGAATTGGGTAACTCCGCGTACATCTACACGGAAGAGATGACCAACAACTTGGCACAGATCGCTCACGACTTCTTGGATGAAGCAGATGAGGAAGACCTGGAAGGTTTGTTGGGTGAGGTCGTCGAAGAGTATGCAGGATACTATACTCCCGCAGCGAACTGATCCGAATACATTTCAGACAGAAACAGCAAGCGGATTCCCTTCGGGGAATCCGCTTTTTGCTTTGTATCATATCGTAGGAGCGGTGGAGAACGCACAAATATATGATGGAGGCAGCACCTCCCCGACGTTGTAGCCTCCCCTTTTCTTAAAGCCTCCCCTGTAGGGGAGGTGGCACACGCAAGTGTGACGGAAGGGTTTATTTTTTACTTCTCTGAAGAACAAACCCCTCCCCCGCGCCAAGGCGCGGCTCCCTCCCCTACAGGGGAGGCTCCAAGGGCAGGGGGAGACTGAAAAAAGTTCCGCTACTCTCGTCAGGCTTCCCCGGATTTTTAGCGGTTTTCAATGTATTTTTTCCATCCGTTTGGGAATACTACAAACACAGAATGCCCGTCGTCTTACAACAGGACAAAATGATTTCGCTCACACAGCAGAATCCCTTCCCGACGCATTTTTCCGATTTCAGCCGACAGACCGCTCCGTTCCACTTCCAAATAGTCGGCAAGCTCTTGACGGTCAAACGGAATATCAAAAGTGTTGCTGTCGGCTTCTTTGGAGCATTGCGTCAGGTAGGTCATCAGTTTTTCTCTGGTCGTTCGCTTGGAGGTGACTTCCAACTTTTGATGGAATAGAATTGCTTTTTGTGCCAATCCGCGCATGAGGTTAAAGATCAATCGTTGATGGCAGTCACAGTGCTTGGGGCAAGTGTGCAGAATGCGGTTGCAGTCGATCAACAGGACCGCGCAACTGTCCCCCGCGGAAACCGTCACGGGGATGGTCCCCGCTTCGGCACAGGCAAACGTTTCGGCAAATACGTCGGACGGTTCCAGACGGAACAGGATACTGCGATTTCCGTAATAATCCACCTGCGTGATCTGTGCCGAACCGGACAGCAAGACACCGACGCAATTTGCCGGCGTTCCCTCGGCGAGGATGGTTTGCTTTTTCTCATAATGCTTGACCTCAATTCCGAGGCAGTGCAACAATTTGAACAGTTGATCGTCGTCCAATCCGTTAAACAGCGGGCATTGATGCAGAATTTTCAAATATTTTTCCATTTTTTCTCCTCGTTGTTGAATTTTCAACAGACAGAATGCTTTTATTATACTATAATAATATAGAAAAGTCAAGGAGGTTTCCACATGAAGATCGCTTTTTTTGATGCAAAGCCCTATGACAAGCCGGCATTTGAACGTTTCGGTGCCGAGAGAGGGTTCAAAATCAAATATTATGAGACCAAATTGAATGAGGATACCGTGGATCTTGCCAACGGTGCGGACGCGGTGTGCGTGTTTGTCAACGATACCGTCAACGCAGCGGTCATTGACCGTCTGTGCGCCATGGGAGTTCAAGCGGTTGCGCTTCGTTGTGCCGGGTTTAACCAGGTGGATGTCAAGTATGCGTTCGGAAAAATCCATATTTTGCGTGTTCCCGCGTACTCTCCGTATGCGGTGGCAGAGCATACCATGGCAATGCTGTTGACTTCCGTCCGTCGCATACACAAGGCGTATATTCGCACAAGGGATTTTAATTTCAGTCTGGCAGGCATGACAGGCTTTGATCTGCACGGAAAAACGGTCGGCGTGGTCGGTACGGGACGCATCGGACGTGCGTTCATTTCCATTTGCCGCGGATTCGGCATGAACGTGTTGGCATACGACAAATTCCCGTCCGAGGAGTTGGTGCGTGACGGAACGGTGCGATACGTTCCTTTGAACGACTTGTTTGCGAACAGTGATATTATCTCCCTGCATTGCCCTTTGACGGAGGAGTCGTATCACATGATCGACGCGACGTCCTTGGAACGATGCAAGCCGGGGGTTGTCATTTTGAACACCTCACGCGGTGCGCTGGTGGATTCGGAAGCATTGTTGGCGGGCATCAAATCCCGCCGCGTCGGTGCCGCCTGTTTGGATGTGTATGAGGAAGAATCCGATTTCTTTTTTGAGGATTTTTCCGGGCATATTGTGGAGGATGATACTTTGGCACGCCTGATCTCTATGCCGAATGTGATTGTGACCTCGCATCAGGCGTTTTTGACGGAAGACGCGCTTTCTAACATTGCCGAGACCAGCATTCAAAATTTGGTCGATCTGTTTGAAACGGGTGAATGTCGGAACGAGCTTTGCTATCGCGGCGGGGAAGCGCAAGACTGCAAGAGCGGAAAATGTTTTTCTTGATACAAAAATTCAAATTCAAAAAATAAAGAATGACTGATTTTTTCGATGGAATCGAACGGAGGGGAAAAGATGACGATTACACAAGATGTCAAGTATATTGGGGTAAATGATCGAAAGATCGATTTATTTGAAGGGCAATACCATGTTCCGAACGGGATGTCCTATAATTCTTATCTGATTTTGGATGAACAAATTGCTGTCATGGACACGGTGGATGCCGCGTTTACACAGGAATGGTTGGAAAATATACGGGAGGCTTTGGCGGATCGGACGCCGGATTTTTTGATCGTTCAGCACATGGAACCGGATCATTCGGCAAATGTGATGAACTTTGTCAAACGGTATCCGAACGTTCGGGTGGTTGCTTCAGCCAGAGCTTTTACCATGATGAAGCAGTTTTTCGGAACGGATTTTTCGGATCGTCGGATCATTGTCACAGACGGCGATACCCTTTCATTGGGGCGGCATCAGTTGAGCTTTTTCACCGCTCCCATGGTACATTGGCCGGAGGTGATTGTAACATATGATTCTGCTGATCACATTCTGTTTTCGGCTGACGGATTCGGAAAGTTCGGAACATGGGATGCCGAGGAACCTTGGCTCGACGAGGCACGACGCTACTATATCGGAATTGTCGGAAAATACGGCGCGCAGGTGCAGGCACTTTTGAAGAAAGCATCGGCGTTGGATGTGCAAATGATCTGTCCGCTGCACGGTCCTGTTTTGAAGGAACCGCTCGACGATTATTTGCGGGCTTATGATACATGGTCTGCTTATCGTGCCGAAGAAGAGGGGATTGTGATTGCCTATACGTCCGTGTATGGGAATACCAAAACGGCGGTTCTGCGGCTGGCAGAACGCTTACGGGAGAACGGCTGCCAACGTGTTGTCGTCTATGACCTTGCAAGATGCGATATGGCACAAGCGGTTGCCGATGCATTTCGGTATGACCGATTGGTGCTTGCCACAACGACTTATAACGGTGATATTTTTCCGTTTATGCGGACATTTATCGAGCATTTGACGGAGCGCAATTTCCGTAACCGAACAGTCGCATTGATTGAAAACGGAAGTTGGGCACCGCTTGCCGCAAAGGTGATGCGCGGTCTGCTGGACGGATGCAAGGATCTGACGATGGCAGAACATACGGTGCGGTTGTTATCTTCTTTGAATGAGGAGAGTTTGGCACAGTTGAATGCATTGGCTGATGAATTATCCTGTGCATCCTAAAATGGGAACAACTGATAGAGCTTTCAAACCATTCAGATGAAAAACGGAGGAAACGGAATGAAACAATATGTATGTGATGTATGCGGGTGGAAGTATGATGAAAGTATTGGCGATCCGGATAACGGCATTGCCCCCGGAACAAGATTTGAAGATCTGCCGGAGGACTTTCAATGCCCCTTGTGTGGTGTCGGCAAAGAAAACTTTCATGCTGAAGAATGACCGATCCGCCCCCAAAGTAGCGACGCGGCAACCGATTGACAAATCGGTTGCCGCGTCATTTTAGCTTTTTGGATGAAAAGTGAATCGTTCAGCACACGGAAGTTATTTCTTGAACAGATGTTTTAATTTATGCTTGATGCGCCGTGCAAACGAAATTGCACAATGGAGAGGAAGACGCAATGGATAAACAGTTTGCCAGATGGCGGCATAAATGCGGTAACTTTTGGAATGTGTGAAAATATGGCGGTTTCCCCGGTAAAATTCGGATACATATCCCAATATTTGAGAATCCCGTACATATTCTTTGCGGTAGGTGTTATCGCCGCGAATGACATAATAGCCGTCACGAACGGCAATGATGCGGTGAAGAACATATTTTCCATCGTCACGGCGGTACATGGGCAGATCCCATTTTTTCAGTCGTTCGGTACCGATCGGCAATAAGACGATCCGATCCCGTCGATTGCGCAACATCGGTCTCATACTGATACCAACGGTTGTGCTGATATAAACACCCTGCGTTTGCAGTTGTTCTTCAATATTGCTGTATTGTATATCGTCGGATCGGTTCATATCAAAATTCGATTCTCTTTTAACAGTTCCGTAATACGATGAACATCTTTGGTGGCAATCTCACGGGAAACGTCATATTCGTTCAACAGTGCCTCCACCAATTCTTCCTCGGTACAATCCTGTTCCATCATTTGATTCCATAGAAATGCACCTGTTTCGTTCAGACGAATCATGCCGTGAAATGTTTTGCTGGTTTCACCGACGGGAACGGCAACAAATGAGGTTCCCACTTTTTGAATTGTAAAATCTTTGTTGATCTGCATTTTGATTTCCTCTCAATCTGTTTTTGTTGCGTTTGAATCGACCACGTGCGGTTTCATGGTTTGATAAGCCAAGAGTGCCGCTTCATCGGAGATCGTACAGGATAATACATAAAAAGGAACGGCATGGATCAGCGCATCCGTCATCAAAAGCCGACGGTTGACCGAATCGCGTTGTCCGCGCAAATATAATTGATGTGCCATGCGCGGCAGGATCTCTTCATTGTGAGCCGTGCGGATGGTATTCGTTTCCCCGCGTTCGATAAAGCAGATGGCAACCAGAGGGGCTTGAATATTTTCTCCCCAATTTTCTTTGCCGTTCCAAGGTGTTCCACATGCGGTAATGGTTCCGTCTGGTTCCACACGCATGAGCGGTTTGTCGCCGTTGAGGACTTTGGAATGGGGAATATTTTTTAGCCACAAACGGGTATGGGTAGATTTTCCGACTCCGCTTTTGGCGCAAAACGCATATGCAAGTCCGTCAACTTCGACAACGGACGCATGCATCAGAAAAACATTATATGCGGCAATTTGTTCGCAAATATGGCGATAAATCGCAATGCTTTCGCAACTGCCTTCCGAAAATTCGCCGTGAGCCGATTCTTCCAAAATCTCATCGGTTGTAGCGCAGACCGAAAAATCGAACGCTTCATCTTGACACAAAAATGCACGGCACTGACGTTCGATATAAGGATAGCGATTCTCAATGCGGATGCGTACACCGGCAAGTTTAATGACAAACATTTTGCTCCCTCCTTGTTCGTCTCTCTTTTATTGTAACATATTAGCAAAGCTTTTGCAAGCGTTTTTTGAAAATAAAGCGATGAAATCAAAATTTCAAGTATGCAAAATCCGAAGGAGGAACATTTTTCCTTTGGAATGATTGACAGTAGTCGTTCTTTGGTGTATAATAATATATGTAGAAAATGATTGCCTGTGGATATAAAAATAACAGGAGTAGTTGGCGGAAGAAAGGATTTTTACGGTATGAAAAAAACAGTACTCAGAAACTATGCAAAATTGATTGCCCGCATGGGCGGAAATGTACAAAAAGGGCAGGATGTGATCATCCGAGCTTCCTTGGACCAGCCCGACTTTGTTCGCATGTTGATGGAAGAATGTTATGCGTGCGGGGCGCGCATGGTGCGGGTGGAATGGAGTTATTTACCGGTGAGCAAAGTCACGCAAAAGAAAGCAACGCTCAAGACTTTGTCGGCAATGGAAGAATGGGAAATTGCCAAGCTGAAGCATGAGTCGGAGACACTTCCCGTGACGATTTGGTTGGAATCCGATGATCCGGACGGAATGAAGGGAGTCAATCAGGAAAAGATGGCAAAGGCGGCGCAAGCCAAATATCGAATCCGGAAACCTTATCGTGATGCAATGGAAAATCGGTATCAATGGTGTATTGCGGCTGTGCCGGGTGTTGAATGGGCGAAAAAAGTTTTTCCGAACGAAACACGTTCTCGGGCAATGGAAAAGCTGTGGGAAGCAATCCTATATACTTCGCGTGCCGAGGAGGATCCGATCGAGGCTTGGGAGGAACACAATCGTGATTTGACCGCACGTTGTGTGTATTTGAACAACATCGGAATTGAGACATTGGAGTATCGTTCCGCAAACGGAACCGATTTCCGTGTCGGTATGATCGAGGATGCACTTTTTATGGGCGGTTCCGAAACAGCGCAGGGAAGCGGCATCGTTTTTAATCCCAATATTCCTTCCGAGGAAGTGTTTATTTCTCCTAAAAAAGGTGTGGCTGACGGAATTGTGTATGCTTCCAAGCCGCTTTCCTATCAGGGCGAACTGATTGAAAACTTTTGGATGCGATTTGAGCAAGGCAAAGTCGTGGAAGTCGGGGCTGAAAAGGGCGAATCGTTGTTGAAAGAAATGATTTCCATGGATGAAGGAGCGGCGTATTTGGGAGAGTGTGCGTTGGTGCCGTATGACAGCCCCATCAGCAATTCCGGACTTTTGTTTTACAACACTTTGTTTGATGAGAATGCCGCGTGTCATTTGGCTCTGGGGCATGGATTTACAAATGTGATTAAAGACTACGATCACTATACCATGCAAGAGTGTTATGATAAGGGAATCAACGAATCGATGATTCACGTTGATTTTATGATCGGAACTCCCGATTTATCCGTGACTGCCGTGACTCGTGATGGCAAACGGGTACCGATCTTTGAAAACGGAAATTGGGCATTTTGATAGAAAGGGAGAATGATCGATGGATGTCTTGAATCGTTTTTTGAATTATGTATCCTTCGACACCGCATCGGATGAAGCGTCCGATACGTGTCCAAGTACCGATCGACAAAGGTTGCTCGGACAGCACTTGGCAGAGGAATTACGGAATGTGGGATTGAAGAATGTTCGCATGGATACATTCGGCTATATATACGGAAGTTTGCCGGCAACGCCCGGATATGAATCCATTCCCGCCTTGGGGTTGATTGCGCATATGGATACGTCACCGGCAGTCAGCGGTGCTGAAGTTCATCCGCAGATCGTACATTATACAGGCGGTGATGTAGCATTGGGACACGGGGAATCTATGCGTGCGACGGACTATCCGATGTTGCAACGATATGTGGGACAAGATTTGATCGTGACGGACGGTACCACTTTGTTGGGTGCCGATGATAAGGCGGGCATTGCCGAAATTATCAGTGCATGTGCCTATTTGATCGAGCATCCGGAACTTTCGCATCGCGCAATTGCAGTGGCGTTTACGCCGGATGAAGAGATCGGACGCGGGACAGAACACTTTGATGTGGCGGGATTCGGTGCAAAAATCGCTTATACGGTGGACGGCGGAGAATTGGGTGAGATCGAATATGAAAATTTTAATGCCGCCGGCGCAAAATTACAGGTGCATGGGGTGAATATTCATCCGGGATCTGCAAAAAACATCATGAAAAATGCCGTTTTGATGGCAAATGAATTTTTGTCGATGTTGCCGCCGGCGGAAACACCGCGACACACGGAAGGGTACGAAGGGTTTTATCATGTGACCGAGTTGCACGGCGATGAATCCATGGCAACGGTTTCCATGTTGGTACGCGATCATGACCGCGCGCGCTTTGAAGAGAGAAAGGCTGTTTTGGAGAGGATCGTTCGATATTTGAACGAAAAATGGGGAGACGGAAGTTTTACCTTGATTTTGAAAGACAGCTATTACAATATGAAAGAAAAAATATTGCCGCACATGGATTTGATTGAACGCGCCAAGGCGGCAATGACGGCGGTCGGAGTGGAGCCTGTTGTTCTTCCGATCCGTGGCGGCACAGACGGTGCGCGCCTTTCCTACATGGGATTACCTTGTCCGAATCTTTCCACGGGCGGCGCGAATTTTCATGGAATCCATGAATTTATTCCGATCGAGTCTATGAAAAAAATGACGGAAGTTTTGATTCATTTGGCACAGGATGTTGACGGAATACCGGAAAAATGAAAAAAACGGTCAGCACAGTCTGTTTTTTTGAAAAAACAGTTGACAAATTGCATTTTCTGTATTATAATAATTTCATTCAAAGCGCACGTTTTGGAATGTTATCGTATAAAAAATTGGTTTTATGAATTTTTTGATATGGAATCTTGCAAAACGTTTTACAAAGGAGGAACCATTTTATGAGTATCAAAAATGAGTATTTGGCAAAGGTCATGCAGAACGTGATCAAACGCAATCCGGGAGAGCCGGAGTTCCATCAAGCGGTTGCCGAAGTATTGGAATCTTTGGAACCGGTTGTCGAAAAACGTCCGGAGTTGATCGAAAAAGGAATCATTGATATGATCGTTGAGCCGGAGCGGATTATCAAGTTTCGCGTTCCGTGGGTAGATGATCACGGCAAGGTTCAGGTAAACCGCGGGTTCCGTGTTCAATTTAACAGTGCCATCGGTCCTTACAAGGGTGGGTTGCGTTTTCATCCTTCCGTATATGAAGGGATCATCAAGTTTTTGGGCTTTGAACAGGTATTTAAGAATTCGTTGACGGGACTGCCCATTGGCGGTGGAAAAGGCGGATCCGACTTTGATCCCAAAGGAAAATCCGACGGCGAGGTCATGCGGTTTTGCCAAAGCTTTATGATTGAGCTGTCCAAATATATCGGTGCCGATACGGATGTACCTGCGGGAGACATCGGTGTTGGTGCGCGTGAAATCGGATATATGTACGGTATGTACAAAAAGATCCGTGATGAATTTACCGGCGTTCTGACGGGTAAAGGTTTGACCTATGGTGGCAGTTTGGCAAGAAAAGAAGCCACCGGATTCGGTTTGTGCTATTTCACGGACGCAATGCTCAAAGATCACGGTCTTTCCTTTGCCGGTAAGACTGTTGTGATCTCCGGTTCCGGAAATGTGGCAATTTATGCTGCACAAAAAGCAACGGAGTTGGGAGGCAAAGTGGTTGCCATGTCCGATTCCAACGGTTATGTGTATGATGCAAACGGAATTGATTTGAAGGAAGTGAAGGCGATTAAGGAAGGTCGCCGCGGCAGAATTAAGGAATATGTCGAGACACACAAGGATGCTGTCTATACCGAAGGATGCAGCGGAATTTGGACGATCAAGTGCGACATTGCTCTGCCTTGCGCAACGCAGAATGAGATCAACGAGGCGTCTGCCAAGGCATTGGTTGCCAACGGTGTTATTGCCGTGGCTGAAGGAGCAAATATGCCTTCTACACCGGAAGCAATCCATGTATTCCAATCCAACAAGATTTTGTTTGCACCGGCAAAGGCATCCAATGCGGGTGGCGTAGCAACGTCGGCGTTGGAGATGAGCCAAAATTCCATGCGATACAGTTGGACATTTGAAGAGGTTGATGCAAAATTGCAGGGAATTATGGTGAATATTTATCATAACGCTTCAGTTGCCGCAAAACAATACGGAATGGAAGGGAACCTTGTAGCGGGTGCCAATATCGCGGGCTTCCTCAAGGTAGCCGATTCCATGTTGGCGTTTGGCGTAGTCTGACAGATAATGCTCAAAGCGGTCAAATGTTACATTTGACCGCTTTTTGTATGTTTGCACAGATGGCGAGGGTTTGAATATCGGCAAGTACCGAATACGGCTGGGGCGGCAGGATTGAACCGTCATGAGAACGACGGATATGTCGCATTACCGTTGGCAGTTTATTTTTCCGAGGCATACAAAAGAGCTGCAGAGTGGCAAGTTTGTATCGGCGGAAGTCGTAACGTTTGAATGTCAAAACGCAAAAAAGAACGCGGGAATCTGCTGTTTTTCAGCAGTCTCGCGTTCTTTGACGTTTGTTTGAATGGGTTAAAAGTACAGCATCCGCTTTTCTTCCGGCGACTTGCCCCCGGTGACGCGATCAGATGGCTCTGACGCGCAGAACACCTTCCACAGCGGTAATACGTGCGAGTACGGCATCGGACGGTTCGGAAGAAATATCCAACATCGTGTAAGCGTTTTCGCCTTTGGATTTGTTCGTCATGTTTTCAATATTGAGCCCGTCTTCGGCGATCGCGGCGGTGATCTTTGTCAAAATGGCTGGAATATTGGAATGCAGGACGCAAAGACGCGATGCGGCGGAACGAGGCATTTCCACATTGGGGAAGTTGACGCTGTTTTTGATGTTACCGTTTTTCAAGTAATCATCCAATTCGATGGCTGCCATCACGGCACAATTTTCTTCGGATTCTTCTGTGGAAGCTCCGAGATGCGGAATCGCAACCACCCCCGGAACATTCAGGACATCTTCGGTCGGGAAATCGGTGACATAAGCTGACACCTTTTTTGCGGTCAGTGCTTCCTTTAAGTCAACTGCATTGACAAGGTCGGCACGCGCGAGATTGATGAGCTTGATACCGCATTTCATTTTTGCAATGCTGTCCGAGCAAATCATGTTTTTTGTATCCTTCGTTGCGGGTACGTGTAGCGTGATATAATCGGCATTTTCAAAAATCTCATCATAGGAATTGGCACGTGTAATGTGGTGATCCAGTTTCCACGCATTTTCGACCGATAGGAACGGATCATATCCGATGACTTTCATTCCCAAATGGAGTGCAGTGTTGGCAATCATACCGCCGATCGCACCGAGACCGATGACACCGAGCGTTTTTCCGTACAATTCGGTCCCCGCAAATGCCGATTTTCCTTTTTCCACCTGTTTGGCAACATCATCGGTCAAGTTTTTTGCCCATTCAATTCCGCCAACCACATTGCGCGCGGCAAGCAATAATGCACAAATCGCAAGTTCTTTGACGCCGTTTGCGTTGGCACCGGGGGTATTGAAAACCACGATTCCGGCGTTTGAACAGCGATCGATCGGAATATTATTGACGCCGGCACCTGCGCGTGCAATCGCTTTGAGCGATGGAGAAAACGGTATGTCATGCATCACGGCGGAACGTACCAAAATTCCGTCCGGATCATTTATCTTGTCGGAAATGTTGTAACCGTCTCCAAGACGATCTAACCCTGCTTTTGCAATCGGATTCAATAATTGGATGTTCATTCAGTCTGTCCTCTTTTCTTATAGTTTCGGATTTTGTTCCGCAAATGTTTTCATAAAAGCAACCAAAGCTTCAACACCGGCATAAGGCATTGCATTATAGATGGAAGCACGCATTCCGCCGACAGAGCGATGCCCTTTCAAATTTTTGAGTCCTGCCTTTGCCGCTTCGGAGGCAAATTTTTTATCCAAATCGGCATTTCCGGTCACAAACGTAACATTCATCATTGAGCGGCTGTCTTTTTTGACCGGGGCGATGTAGTAGTTTTGTGAATCGAGATAATCGTAAAGCAGTGCGGCTTTCTTTTGATTTAGCTCACGAATCTTCTCCAGTCCGCCAAGGTCAAGTAGTAACCACTCATAGACTAATTTTGCCATGTAGATGGTGTAACAGGGCGGTGTGTTGTACATGGAATCGTTTTCTGCCATAGTCTTCCACTCCAACATGGTTGGCATGGTTTCTTCAGCGTAATTCAAAAGGTCGTCACGAACGATGACCAGCGTCATTCCGGCAGGTGCCATATTTTTTTGTGCACCGGCATAGATGACGCCGAATTTGCTCACGTCGAACGGTTCGGATAGGATGCAGGAAGATAGGTCGGCGACCAGCGGAATGTCCCCCGTGTCCGGAATATCGGGATATTTGGTACCATAGATGGTATTGTTGAAACAAATGTGCAGGTATGCGGCGTCGGGGCGGATCATATCCTTTGTAATGCGCGGGACATGATCAAAGTTGTCATCTTTTGTCGTGGCGATACATTTGACATCATAGCCCATTTTTTGTGCTTCTTTGAACGCTTTTCCGGAAAATTGTCCGGAAACCGCATAGTCTGCTTTGCCTGTGCGCTGAATGAGATTCATCGGAACCGCCGAGAATTGTGTGGAGGCTCCTCCTTGCAAAAAGAGGACTTTGTAGTTGTCCGGAATCTTCATCAATTGGCGCAAAAGACGTTCCGCGTCTTGAATGATCGTTTCATAATCCGGAGATCGGTGTGACATCTCCATGACGGACATACCGCTGTTTCCGTAATAGACCAACTCGGATGCTGCTTTTTCAAGTACGGGGAGCGGAAGCATGGAAGGACCTGCCGAAAAATTAAAAACTCTGTTCATGATTTTGAAAAACCTCCGGATAATTGATTTATCACTTTAGCATTCTAACTCGCTAAAATGATTTGCTATCTATTATATTCCATTTTTGTGTAATTGTCAAGTGTTTTTTGAAATCTTTTTCATTTTTTGAAAAAAGAAAAGACGTTTCACGGAAAGTGAAACGTCTTTTCTTGTATCCGGAGTGTCGATCAACCGAGTTTTGCCTGA
>CAZUYA010000023.1:0-25163 GCA_964624685.1 uncultured Ruminococcus sp.
CATGACGGCTTGTTTTGCCATCTTGAAATGCTTGGATTTTGCACCCCAATATCCCTTTGCAGCTTTTAATGTAGCTTTTCTTCTTTTGCGCGTCATCAATGCGCCCTTAATTCTTGCCATTTTTCAATTCCTCCGTTTCGTCTTACTTCAGGACCAAAGTCTTCAAATTGCTTGCAATCTGACCGTTTACCATTGCACTGGAACGAAGATGTCTCAAACGTTTCGCACTCTTGTTACCCGTGTTGTGACGGTGAGAACTGTGGAACATTTTGACCTTGCCGTTAGCAGTAACGGAAAATCTCTTTGCCGAAGCCTTATGTGTTTTGATCTTTCCCATTTTCGTAACTCCTTTTTCTATTCCCGGTTTCTACCGGATTTTGTTGTGCTTTTTTGCTCTCGCGAACATGAATTATTTCGCTTTGACCGGAGAAATTACCATGCTCATAAATCTACCGTCCAAAACAGGTTTTTTGTCAACGGCTCCCAATTCGGAACATGCCTCCTCGAATTTGTCAAGCACCTCGCGACCGATATTCATATGACTCATTTCGCGCCCTTTGAATTTCATCACAACGCGAACCTTGTTCCCGTCCGTCAAAAAGCGACGAGCGTGATTCACCTTGGTTTCAAAATCATGCGTATCAATACGGCAAGAAAGCTGAATTTCTTTCAATTCAACGGTTTGTTGTTTCTTTTTCGCTTCTTTTTCACGTTTATCGCGTTCAAAACGAAACTTACCGTAATCCATGATCTTGCACACCGGCGGAACAGCCTGTGCCGACATCATAACAAGATCCATTCCCTGGTCGTATGCCGTTTCCAATGCCTTGGCAGAACTCATAATTCCCAGCGTTTCACCGTCGGCACCGATCAAGCGTACTTCAGCAACTTTGATCTCTTCATTGAGCAGGTTTTCTCTTTCTTTGTCTTTTGCGCTAATAACTCAACACCCCCAAGCAAAAAAATAAGCCATACAAAGACAACATCTCCGCACGGCAAAACCTGCATCTGTCAATCAACAGTGCAAATCAATATAAACCCGATCGCAAAGAAAGCGAGAAGGTGAGAGCGGAGAGCTCTGCTTTGTTTACTGATATAGTATAACACAAAGAATTCGATTTGTCAATACTTTTTTCAAAAAAATTTTAAGTTTTCAAAAAAAGCAACCGCGCAAAAACCGAGTGTCATCGACTCCAAAGAAAATACGACATCGCAGACTCAATGGAAGAAAATCGTTTTGACACCGGAGGCATAATCGGACGAACAAAGATGAATCAAAAGTTCTTCTGCGGATGCAACTACAGCAATCCCACATACGATCCACGCTACCGGAACCGCTATTGAGGAAAGCAGTGCAAAAGGATAAAGGAAAACAGACAAGCCCGTCAACTTATTCAAATACGTATGCAAAGAAGCAAAGCAGCGATGGCGAATCAATGCCGCCACATAGGCAATTGCTCTCACAACCAGTACAACACCGATTGCAATCCAAACGCCGACGGTCAATCTTTCCCGAAGAATCGGTACGATCTGAATCAACATCACACCGTAAAACAAGAGATCGGCAATGCTATCCAATTTTGCGCCAAATTCGCTGGTCGTTTTGGTTAAGCGCGCCAAAAAGCCGTCCAACACATCTGTCAGACCGGTAAAAATATATACCACAAAAAAGCTTTCGGACAACGGGTGCGTCAACAGCAATCCGACGGTTCCGATAAGCCGCAGACACGTAATCAAATTCGGAAGATGTTGTTTGAACGTCATAAGATTTCTCCGCAAAAAAAATTGTTCTTCAATTTTGTATTATACCACAGCCTTGTCATATTTTCAAGTATTTTGTAAAAAAAGTAAAAAAGTTCAAAAAGAAATGACCGCATGTAATCCACATGCGGTCAAAAATTCAGACTTTATTCCCACATTCCAAGTCCCTGCTTGGGTGTGGAAAAGACAGTCGGCGATTTCCCGTTGAACAACTCAAACGCATTCAGCGCAAAATCTTCGCAAGTCAAATCACGAGGACGATAAATCGTCTTCGGGCAGGCATACCCGATCTCATACATCCAAACGCCGTCATACCCAATCTCTTCCAATGCACGGAGGATCGCGTTCCAGTCCACTTTTCCTTCCCCCGGCAACCAATGCCGCTCGTTGACAAAATCATAGTCGGAAATATGCGTTGTAACGATCTTCCCCTTCAAATTGTGAATAAATACCATCGGATCTTCTTCCAACAAATGATTGGTATCAAAACATACACGCAAACCGGGGTGCGCGGTCAACAGTTCGAGGAGCTCATCGGAATTTTTTCCGAGGCAGGTACGCGGCAAATTTTCCACTGCCAAAACAGCACCGCACGCTTCGACAACCTGTCCCAAGGCGGAAAGACTTTGTTTTGCACATGCCATCCGTTCCGCTCGCTCATCATCGGCAATCGGCTCACGGGAAGCGTGAATCACGAAAGTTTTGATACCGATATCGGATGCGCGTTTGATCATTTCGGCATTTGTACGAACTGCCTCCTCGGCGACCTCTGGTTTGGAAATATCTTCTTGCTCCAATTGAAACGGCAAATGAAAAGAAGCAAGTGTAACACCGAATTCGGCTGCCGATTTTGCAGTCTCTGCATACGGAAACAGCGGATAATCCACACTCTGCAAACTAATCTCCATACAGTCGATTCCGGCAGCGCGACAATCTGCAAACGTCTCGGCAATCGGGTACTTTCCGGGAACACCGCAACAGGAGATACCGATCGGATACCGTCTGGTTTTGTTTGTCATCATTCGTCCTCCCCACTTTTTCTTGCCATCATGCGTCAAAACAGTTTTTCCGGATATGCCCCGTTTTCGTGTAACTCCTTCAATTTTTCCATCACCAATTCCCGATCGGTTTTGTAAGTAATCCCAAACCACTTGTCCGGAGAAGTTTCCGCCTTGACGGAAAATCCGTTTTCGGACAAAAATTCACCGACCATGATCGGAAGTAAACATTCAGCCTTGATATCTTCCGGAGAAAGGTTCTTCAAAAATGTTTCAAAATACGCATTCATTCGCGGCAACAGATCCTTGTGGAATCCCCAAAGGTTCATGGAGACCATTTCATTTGCATTCAAAACACCGCGCTCACTGACAATCTTGTGCTGTTTATCGTAATGGATTTCTTTCGTCTCGCAGATGTTTTTGAGCAACCCGTTTTCCACACTGCACACGCCACGCGTCACACCGCCGTTTTCGCTCATAGTATTTCCCAAAATATAAGGTACCATTGCGGCTTCATCGGCAGTCTTCAACTCGTTCAACAAATGATACATAATACCAAACGCTTCTTTACCATAGTAATCATCTGCATTCACAGTTGCAAAAGGTCCGCGAATCACATCCTTTGCACAAAGGACAGCGTGAACGGTTCCGAAGGGTTTTGTACGTTCGTGCGGGCAGGAATACCATGCCGGCAACGAACTGTCATCTTGCACGGCATAATCCACGCGCACCATTTTCTCCAAACGCGCACCGATTCCGTTGCGAATCAAATCAACCATTTCCGATTTCAAAATAAAAACGATTTGCGTAAAGCCTGCGGCAATCGCATCGTGAATGGAATATTCCATCAAGATTTCATCGTGCGGTCCCACGTGGGAAATTTGTTTGTTGCCTCCGAAACGGCTTCCCAATCCGGCGGCAAGTATGACAAGAGTTGTGTCCATAACAGTTCATCCTTTCGATAATTGTTTTTTTCTCCTAAATTATAGCACAAAAACACTTGTTTGTAAAGACTGTTTTTTCATTTTCCAAACAATATTTTTTGAAAATCCTATAGACTTTTTTCGGTTTTTCTGCTATACTTTTTAATAGAGTCTACATACCGATTATGAAGGAGCATTTTTACGATGAAGCAGAGGAACCGCCCCGTCTCAATATACTTGAAGCATACCGAAACATGGATTTTTGTTGTCGCTTCTTTTTTTCTGATGCTTTTTATCGTTCTCGAATTGCGTATTCACCTAAGCCCGACGCCATTCCCGCATTCCGTTCTGTTGCGCGTCTTCCTGGTTCTGATCATTTGCGGCTTGTTCTATCTCGCCACATTTCTGGATGCTCACAGGCAACGGAAGAACACTCACTTTCGAGGCATGTTGAGACTTTTCTTTCTATTGTATTTGTATCTGTTATTCAATGTCACTCTGCTGGAAAAAGGATTCGGAAGAAACTCTCTGGCAATGACGCGTGAGGAATATTTGGAACGGTTTGTCAACTTTGTTCCCTTTCGGAGCATCTACGGCGTCTACATCCGCGGATTTTTGAACGGGTCTGTCAGTTCCTATTACACTTTGCTCAATCTGTTGGGAAATATTTTGGCTTTTATGCCGTTCGCTTTCTTTTTACCCACTTTTTTCAAAGCACAACGTCATGGACTCATCTTTATCGCCACAATCTTTTCTGCCGTCACACTCACGGAATGTTTGCAATTTTGGTTTATGGTCGGCTCCTGTGATATAGACGATTTGATCTTGAATACCGTCGGTGCCATCGGCTTATATTTCCTGCTCCGAACCGAACCGTGCAAACGATTGCTTCGGCACATCTTCGGTAAAGATTGGCTCAGCGACTGAAAAATACATAATTTTTTGATTTTTTTGAAAAAACTCTTGCAAAAGGAAAAAAAATATGCTATACTTTTTGTTAGAATGCATTGATGAAGCTCGCCGATTCAAAACACAGTAATTTCAGAGAGCGTCCGTTCGCTGCGAGGACGCATTACCATTGAATCGCGCATTTCCCTTCGGAGCAGATCGAACCAACGTCGGCAAACTGCCAACTTTTAAGTCGATCCGGCAGAGATCCCGTTACAGATCTTCAAAGTGTTGGCTTTGAGCCGAAATTCGGGTGGTACCGCGGGTGTTTTTGTGCCTCGTCCTGACGTATGTGGGACGAGGTTTTTTCTTTTTTCAGCCCGTACAACCAATTTGTTTCAAAAATCCATTTTCAGAAAGGATCTGCAAATAAAATGAAAGAAAAGCTTGCAAAAATCCGTGCCGAAGCGTTAGAGCAACTTCACGCACTCGCTGTCGATCCGGAACAAATCAAAATCAAGTATTTGGGAAAAAAAGGAGAGTTGACCGCCGTGTTGCGCGGTATGGGTGCGCTCTCCGCAGAAGAAAGACCGCTCATCGGTCAACTTGCCAATGAAGTCCGTGCCGATATTGAGGCTGCCATTGCCGAAAAAATCGCAGAACATCGAACAAAAGCTTTGGAAGCGCGTCTTGCTTCCGAAAAATTGGATGTTACCATGCTGGGGACTCCCGCACCGGTCGGACATTTGCATCCTCTGACACGCGCACAAAGGGAACTGGAGGATATTTTCATCGGTATGGGATTTTCCATCGCCGAAGGTCCGGAAGTCGAGTTGGATTACTACAACTTTCAAGCACTCAACATTCCGGAAAATCATCCCGCGCGCGATACACAAGACACTTTCTACATTACTGATAATATTCTGCTCCGCTCTCAAACATCTCCTGTTCAAGTGCGCGTCATGGAGCATCAAAAGCCGCCCATTCGCATCATTTCTCCCGGACGCGTCTACCGCTCCGATGCTTTGGATGCCACGCACTCCCCGCTCTTCCATCAATTGGAAGGCTTGGTCATCGACAAAGGCATTACCATGGGAGACTTAAAAGGCACCTTGGAAATCTTTGCGAAAAAAATGTTCGGTGAGGAAACAAGAATCCGTTTCCGCCCGCACCACTTCCCGTTTACCGAACCCTCCGCCGAGGTGGACGTTTCCTGCTTTGTTTGCGGAGGAAAGGGTTGTCGTCTGTGTAAAGGAGAAGGTTGGATCGAAATTTTGGGAGCGGGCATGGTACACCCATTCGTTCTTTCCAACTGCGGAATTGATCCGGAGGAATATTCCGGGTTTGCATTCGGTCTCGGTATCGAGCGTATTACCATGGCACGCTACGGCATCGACGACATCCGTTTGTTCTATGAAAACGATGAACGTTTTCTGGAACAGTTTTGAGAGGAGGTATCTGCATTATGAATCTTTCAAGAAACTGGCTGTCCGATTTTGTAAACACGGACGGAATCGATAACAAAACCTACTGTGACCGCATGACCATTACCGGTTCCAAAGTAGAAGGGTTTGAAGTATGGGGAGACGATATTGAAAACGTCGTCGTTGCAAAAATCACAAAAATGGACAAACACCCGGATTCCGATCACTTATGGATCTGTCGTTTGGACGCAGGTGACGTGCACGGACACGATATTCAGATTGTCACCGGCGCACAAAACGTATTTGTCGGCGCACTGGTGCCCGCCGCACTGCCGATTGCAAAATTGCCCGGCGATGTCACGATCAAAGCCGGTAAATTACGCGGAATCGAATCGAACGGAATGCTCTGCTCCATGGGGGAACTGAAATTAACCCCTCATGAATGTCCCGGCAAAGAAGAAAACGGAATCTTGATTTTGGATGAAGAATATGCCGATCGTTTGGGGGATGACATCCGTGATGTTTTGATGCTCCGTGACACGACCGTTGAGTTTGAAATCACTTCCAACCGCCCGGATTGTCTTTCCGTCATCGGGTTGGCACGGGAAACGGCAGTCTCCTTTGATCGCCCGCTTACCGTTTCGTCTCCCGTTGTCAAAGGAACCGACGACGGCGATAAAATCGAAAACTATCTGCATGTCGGCATCTCCGCGCCGGACTTGTGCTACCGTTATTGCGCGCGTGTAATCAAAAATGTCAAGATCGCTCCCTCCCCGCTGTGGATGCGGATGCGATTGCGCGCCGCCGGTGTGCGTCCCATCAACAACATCGTCGATATTACCAATTATGTCATGTTGGAATACGGTCAACCGATGCATGCTTTTGATTATCAATCTTTGGACGGTGCCGTCATTGATGTTCGTCGTGCAAAAGACGGAGAAGCATTCCGTTCCCTGGATGATACGGATCATGTTTTGGATCGTTCCATGCTCGTCATTGCAGACGGTAAAAAAGCCTGTGCGCTCGCCGGCGTCATGGGCGGTGCCAATTCCGAAATTCAGGATACAACCGCAACGGTTGTCTTCGAGTCTGCATGTTTCCAAGGTGCGTCCGTTCGCGTAACAGCAAAAAAGAACGGAATGCGGACAGAATCTTCCGCACGCTTTGAAAAAGGATTGGATCCGGAAAATTGCATGGTCGGATTGGAACGTGCCTGCGAGCTGGTTGAATTGTTAGGTGCCGGTGAGGTTGTAAACCATGTCATTGACGAATATCCGAATCCATGGCAGCAAACCGTTCTTCCCTTTACTCCGGAACGCTACAATACGTTTTTGGGAATGAATATCCCCCACGAGCATATGATCCGAACCTTAACCGGTCTCGGATGCCGCGTGGAAAAAGGTCAAATCCTTGTTCCCTCATGGCGCGCCGACCTCGGTTGCATGAATGATATTGCAGAGGAAGTCTGCCGTATTTACGGGTACGACAAAATCGAATCCTCTTACATGAATGCGGAGACCACGTTGGGCGGAAGAAACGCAAAACAGGTATTTGAATTCGACACGGAAAATGCACTGATCGGAATGGGACTCTCCCAAATTCATACCTTTTCCTTTATCAGTCCCAAATATTATGATAAAATTCGCCTTCCCGCAGACAGTCCCCTCCGCCGTTCGGTCGTCATATCCAACCCGCTCGGTGAGGATACCGGTGTCATGCGTACCACGGCACTTCCGTCCATGATGGAAACTTTGGCAAGAAACAACAATTTCAATAATGAAAATATTCGTTTGTTTGAACTTGCCGGCGTTTACCTTCCGCATGAATCGGATAACGAACAGCCGGACGAAAAAAAGGTGCTGACCTTGGGTGCTTACGGAAACTTTGATTTTTATGCACTCAAAGGCATCTGTGAAAATCTGTTGGCACTGGCAGGTATCCGCACGGCAACCTATACCGCATGCCGTGAGAATCCCTCCTATCATCCGGGAAGATGTGCCATCATTCGTTCCGAAGACGGTACTGTCTTGGGTTGCTTCGGTCAGGCACATCCTTTGATGGCTGAAAATTACGGCATCGACTGCCCCGTTTATATTGCCGAATTGGCATTTGATGAAATTTTTTCCGCTTCCGCAACAAAAAAAGCTTACAAACCGTTGCCGAAATATCCCGCATCCACTCGTGATTTTTCGTTTGTTTGTGATGAAGAAATGGAAGTCGGTTCCATTGAGGGCATCATGGCAAAAGCCGGCGGTAAATTGGTTGAAAGCGTCACTTTGTTTGATATTTACCGCGGTGCACAGCTTGGAGCCGGGAAGAAATCCGTCTCGTTGCGCGTGACATTGCGTGCGTCGGATCACACATTGACGGTGGAAGAAGCGGATAAAGTCACCAAAAAAATGCTGAATGACCTCAAATTCAAAATGGGGTTAGAATTAAGAGCTTAATTGGAGGGATCGCCTTATGAATCGCTTTGATGTCAATTTTTATCCGGGTTGGACGAGAAAAGCCATTACATTCTCCATCGACGACGGAAATTTGGATATGGATCGCAAATTTTTGTCCATCATCAAGCCCGCCGGTATCGTCGGCACGTTTAACCTTTGTACACCGTTGAGAAAAAAAATCACACCGGATGAATATCGACAGATGTATCGCGGTTTTGAAATTACCAATCACTGCCATCGTCATCCGATGGCGTTTGGCATCAATCGGCATCCGCAACTCTCCGATGCACCGTTCGACGAGGCAACCGCCGATCCTTCTTTGATCTATCGAACCGACGAAAACGGTTTTTACCGCATCCATGCGCGAAATTGGAACTATTTTATCGCCGACGATGATAAATATATCGAATTGGTCAACCGTTGTACACAAGAATTGGAATCCGTATTCGGCACTGGAACCATCAAAGATTACGTTTGGCCATTCGGGTATCAACAAAATACCGCATTGACAGAACGATTGATCGCGCTCGGATTCCGTTCCATACGCGAAACCGGTAATGTTAGCAACAGTACGGGATTTGCCCTGCCGGAAAATCGCCTGCACTGGTCGTACAATGCGGACCACATGTCCCTGTTGGCAGATGCCGATCTTTATGAATCCTACCCAGATGACGGAAATCTGAAATTTTTTGCCTTCGGCGTTCATTCCATAGATTTTGAAAACAATGCAAAATGGGATGATCTGAAACAATTTTGCGAACATTACGGAAATCGTCCGGAAGATTTTTGGTATGCCACAGTCGGTGATATTTTCGACTATGAGGATGCTGTCAAAGCATTGATCTACACGGAAAACGAAATTCGGAACGATTCCGATATTGATCTTTTTATCAAAGTAAACGGGATTCGTCGCCGTCTGCATGCACACTCGGTGCTTTCCGTCAAAGAAGAGATTTGAACCAACAGCTCCCGTGACGACGCTTGTCGCGGGAGCTGTTTGACAGATCAAATTTTGAATCAAATCATGAAAAAAAGATCAAAAAGTTTGAGTTCAGTTTATAATTGTGTGATATAATAAATGTATCAACGGAAAGGATGCATCTTGACGTTGAAATTTGAAACGCTCAATCAGCAAAAGGAGCTGGTCATAAAATGAAACGGTGGTGGAATAATTTTAAGCAAAAGCTTTCCGCATGGATGTACGGACGTTACGGTAACGATGAATTGACTCCGGTATTACTCATAACGGGAACCGTCTTTTTGCTTTTGGGTTATCTTCCGTTTGTCGGATTGTTCTTTTATCTTCTTGCCCTGGTCACTGTCTTTTGGTCTGCTTTCCGTACTTTTTCGCGCAATATTCCAAAACGGCGGCGCGAGTTGGAACGTTGGCAAAAGTTCAAAAGCAAACCTAAAAATGCGATGCGCCTCCACAAAAACAAAAAACGCGATAAACATACGCACTGCTACTTCAAATGTCCGAAATGCAAAGCGGTTTTGCGCGTTCCGAAAGGAAAAGGAGAAATTATTATCACATGCCCTCGTTGTTCGGCACGTATGGAAAGAAAAACTTAAGAGCTGAAAAAGAGATCGAAACAGTTCTCCTCCCTGTTGAGGAAACCGTTCCGATCCCTTTTTTATCGGATTTTATTTTTTCTTAAACATATCAAACAAATCATCAAAATCATCATCTTCTGCCTTGGATTCCGGCTTCGGAGACGGTTTAACCGTCTTTTTGACCGGTTGCTGTGCCACCGGTGCCGCTTTGGAAACAGGCTTCTCCGTTACTGCAGAAGAAACAGGCGCGGTCTTTGCAGGTACTTCCTTCTTAAAAGGCGATTCCGGATTGGTTTCCACTTTTTTGATGACGCGATTCTCATCTTCCGGCTTTTTTTCAAATCCGGTCGCAACAATGGTAATCCGCATTTCATCATCCAATTCGTTATCAAACGTAACACCCCAGATAATATTTGCTTCCGGATTTGCCTCTTGAGCGATAATGGTAGATGCCAATTCCGCATCTTCGAGAGCAACATCGGGAGATACGTAAATATTCATCAGGATGCCCTTTGCTCCCTTGATGGATGTCTCAAGCAACGGACTGGAAATGGCTTCCTTTGCCGCCTGCTCTGCCTTGTCTTTTCCGGTTGCGGCACCGACACCCATGTGAGCATAACCGGCATTTGCCATCACACTGGTGATGTCGGCAAAGTCCAAGTTGATCACACCGGTCACATTGATCAGATCGGAAATACTCTGAACACCGTGACGCAAAACGTCATCGGCAATGATAAATGCATTAGACAAAGAAATTTTTTGGTTGGATACCTGTTTCAAGCGTTCATTTGGAATCACGATCAAAGAGTCCACATACTGTGCCAACTCGGCAATTCCCGCTTCCGCCTGCTCCATTCTTCTCTTTCCTTCAAATGCAAAGGGCTTTGTCACGATACCGACCGTCAAAATATCCATTTCCCGTGCAGCACGCGCCACAACGGGTGCCGCACCGGTTCCCGTTCCGCCGCCCATACCGGCAGTAATGAATACCATATCGGTACCTTCCAGGATGGCGCGAATATCGTCAATGGATTCTTCAGCGGCACGCGCGCCGATTTGCGGATTGGCACCTGCGCCAAAGCCGC
Organism: uncultured Ruminococcus sp.; assembly: GCA_964624685.1. Lineage (GTDB taxonomy): Bacteria > Bacillota > Clostridia > Oscillospirales > CAG-272 > UMGS1865. The sequence goes on from CAZUYA010000023.1 coordinate 11,081, forward strand.
GCGTGACCTTTTCGCCGATAACAAGTTGACTGGGGGCTTCGGATTTTCTCAACGCCTGACGATCTGTGTTGACAGACACAAATTCAACGCCTCGAATATTGTTTAAGATCATGCGGTTGACCGCGTTGTTTCCGCCGCCGCCGACACCGATGACCTTAATATTAACGCCACACTCCGTGCTTGCGTCATCATGTTCAAAAATCATGGTTTCTTCCTCCCGAACCTTACAAATCATTTCATTTGATGTTTTCATCTCACCCACCGGGGGATCATAAAATACTCTATATTATATCATACTATATTTTCTTGTATTTTTCAAGATGTTTTTCAAAATTTTTTTAATATTTTTGCATTTATTTTTTCATTTTGACAAAGAGGCTGTCAATTTTTTTCGCACTTTGCTTGGGAAGCCTCTCGCTTCGGAGCACAAGATTCCAAAACATACGCACACTTTTCAAACCGTTCTCTTTCACAGCGAAAGTGAAAAAAGATGTTTTTTCTTTCAAATATCCGTTGACATCCCTCAAAAAATGTGTTAAAATATAAGCAGATAAATTATGATATGTACGGAGGTCATTATGGGACTGTTCAAAAGAAAACCGAAAGATGAAGACAAATCAACCGTAAAAAACACCGCAACCGAGACGACCGTTGAAAAAAAAGGTCCTTCCATCCATAATGTCAAGCTTCCCGAACAAACGGAAACGTCTGTTGCAAAAACCTCGTCGCAAAAAGCGACTTCCACGCCGAAAGCAGCTCCGGTGACCGGTATCAAGTCTTCTGCCAAACCTACATCGACCGTAAAAAAAGCACCTGCAACAAAAACGGTTGCAAAATCGCCCGCAAAAGCAACGGCACAATCGGCAACATCGACAGCTGTCAAACCATCGGCAAAAGCTTCTGCCCCCAAAAAAGTTGCCGCAACGCCCACAAAAACCATAAAAGCAAGCGAGTTGAACACCACCGCCATCCCAATTATTCCGCGTCCGTTCTTTGTAAAAACCGAGGAAGATGTTCGTTTGGCGTTTGACGAAGCCATCGCCGCGGCTGATGCGCAAATTTTGAAAAACGGTGCAAAGGCCATCGGAAAATACGAATTTGAATTGGAAGTGGACGGTTTCCACTTCTATTTGGTCGCCAACAACGGACAGATTCTGTTCGACAGCCCCGGATTTACAACGCTGATCGGTGCCTTGAAAGGGGTTGACACGTTCAAAAAGACCGTTGCAAACGGAAATTTTGAGATTCGTGCGGATAAATACGACCGTTACCGCTTTATTCTGGAACACAAATATTACGGTGAGAACTATACGACACGTGAACAGTGCCAAAAATGTGTGGAATCGGTTAAAAACTTCGCCGACAATGCAAAAATCATCCGTTATACCCCCACCAAAGAAGCGGTCAATCAATTTGAAGCCGCCAAGAACAGCAAACGTCGTCCCGACGACATTGACTGGAAAGCAGTGGAACAGGCAGAAAAGACTGCCGCAAAAATGGGAAAATTTGAGATTTGCCGTGAGGAGGATCAATATACATTCTACCTCATTGCCAACAACGGGCAAATTCTGTATTCCAGCCGTTACTATGCCAATGAAGCCGCCGCACGTAAGGGCGTGGATTCCTTCAAACGTGCCGCCTACGTCGGAAATTTCTTTGTAGATCGCGATAAATTCGGAAACTACCGTTATGTTTTGAAAAACATCGGTTCCGCCCCCGCATTCATCGGTGAATCCTATGACAATAAACCGCAATGTGAAAAAATTATCGACTCCGTAAAAAAATTTATTGTCTCGGCTTCCGTTGAATTGGAAAGTGAAGCAAAATAACAACATTCAAAATTCATATTGACAAAACAAGGGGGCGACACATCGTCCCCTTTGCCATGATATTTTATATTTGACTGATCCATTCTAAAGGAGTGTACAATGAAATCTTTGCAACATCTCTACAAGATCGGGCGCGGTCCATCCAGCTCGCATACCATGGGACCGGAACGCGCCTGCCGCTATTTTCTTGAACAAACCCCCACCGCCGACTGTTATAAGGTTATTTTATATGGCTCTCTCGCCTTGACAGGACGCGGGCATCGCACGGATGCCGCCATAGAAATGACGATGCAAGAACATCCGGTAGAAATTGTTTTTGATACCGAAACGACCGATCTGCCACATGCAAATACCATGGATTTTTTCGCCTATCGGAATCATGAATTGCTAGTGCAAAGGAGAATCCTTTCGATCGGCGGCGGCGATATTCGGATCGAAGGTGTTCCGGAGGCGGAACCACCCGAAATTTACAATGAAAAAACTTTAAGCGAGATTATCGAGCTATGCAATTCCGAAGGCATCCGTTTAAGCGACTATGTATTTGCACGGGAAGGACATGGATTTCGTGAATTTCTGTTTGAAATTTGGGATGTGATGAAAAAAGAGATTCGATCCGGTCTGACAACAACGGGCATTTTACCGGGCGGACTTGGTGTGCAACGGGTGGCTCAGTTGCTCTACAACCGCCGACACATCGACGAAAGTCCTGAAACGCGCGAAAACAGGATTGTTTGCGCCTATGCCTTTGCTGCCGCCGAACACAATGCCGACTGCGGTACCATTGTAACTGCGCCGACCTGCGGTGCCTGCGCTGCGCTTCCAGCCGTCCTGCAATACATGCAAGAGCGAAAAGGCTTTTCGGATGAACAAATTATCAATGCCCTTGCCGTCGGCGGACTGATCGGAAACCTCGTCAAACAAAACGCCTCTATATCCGGTGCCGAATGCGGCTGTCAAGCCGAAATCGGAACATCCTGCGCCATGGCATCAGCTGCATTGGCTGAACTGTTTGAAATGGGACCGGATCAAATCGAATACGCTGCCGAAGTCTCCTTGGAACATATGTTGGGATTGACTTGTGATCCGGTATGCGGTCTGGTGCAAATCCCATGCATCGAACGAAATGCCATCGCCGCAATGCGTGCACTCAATGCATTGTCCCTTGCCAATTTTTTGACCGGTACAAGAAAAATTTCTTTTGACATGGTTGTAAAAACCATGTATGAAACAGGAAAAGACATCAATGTCCATTACAGAGAAACCTCCGAAGGCGGACTTGCCAAATTGATTCTCTAACCCCCCATCAACTGTTTCAAAACGGCTGACACGTTCTCATGAAAAAACGTGTCAGCCGTTTTTGATTGGATGAAAATGATTAAAATTCGGATGCTATCTCATAAATGCGTTTGATCGCTTCATCCGTATCCAGCTTATCAGCCGCATAGGCATGTCGCAAAAGCTCAGCCGGTACATAGTCGTCATATTTTTCAAATACGGGAATCTCTCCGGAAGAAACCAAAGCCTCGGAAGTCAACTCGCCTCGACGCGCCGCGTCTGCCAATGCCGTGATCAGTTCAAAATCATTTCCGCGCGACAACTTGAACGTGATATAATAACAACCTTCATACTCTAACTCGTTCATCTGAAACCGCTTCCCCGTTTGCTGCAACATCCTACGCAAAGAGCGAAAAGCACGCGTTCCGAGCCATGGGAAAAGACACCAAGAGTATCCCCCAAGATGCACCAATGAATGTTGCAACAGTCCGGTCTGTCGTGCCACATTTCTCGCTTGTATCAATCGTTGCCTTGCATTTGGCTTGAGGTACGGATACATGCAGTCCTCCTCCAAAACGCGCCGCATACGCTGTAAAATGCGCGTATGGATCTCTCCGTAGTCTCCCGGCCATGACACTTCCATTTTTCCTTCCACGCTTTTCACATAAATCAGCTTATGCCGGATATCCAACTCCTCCACCTCCCACACACGCCCTGCCAATGCAAAGCGATCGCCGACCGGCGGCGGTGTCGTGATGGTACCGATCTCATCCGATCCGCATCGCACGGTGTAGTCCTCGGAATCTTTGAAAACCGCATAAAATTTGAAAGAGCGCAACAATCGTTCCCCACTCAATCCCAAAATCAATGTTTTTTCATCCGTCAATTCCAAAAAATCATGGTTCAGCATGGAAAGAATCAATTCTTTATAGTCTTCTTTCGGAACGGCTGAAAACGGCGGCATCGCCAAAACACGTTCCGCCAAACGCCGCAACGGAAGCTCACCTGCCGACGCAAGCACACTCAATGTTTGATGGAACAACAAACTGTACGGTAATTTTTTGAAATGAGGCGGTTCGATAAACCGTTCTTCTATATACAGCTGAACGATGGCAATTGCCTGAAGCAACTCCCACGGGATCAGTTGCGGGAGCGGTGTATTGGGAAGCGGATCTTCTTCACGAAATACCATCATCATTTCCGGAGGCTGTCCCCGTCTGCCGGAACGTCCAAGCCGTTGCAAAAAACTCGTCACGGAATTGGGCGACTGATTTTGCAAAACCCGCTCCAATCTTCCGATATCGATTCCCAACTCCATCGTAACCGTTGCACAGGTCACCGCCATCACGTCTTCCTCTTTCATTTTTTCTTCCGCTTCTTCGCGAAGAGCCGCCGAAAGATTTCCGTGATGAATCAAAAACACATCTTGATCGCCACGTTTTTTTGCAATCTGCCGAAAGGTCGCACATAGATACTCCGTTTCCTCACGGGAATTGGAAAAAACAAGTGCTTTACGATTTTGAACACAATCGTACATATAGGAATATCCTGCGTCGTAAGGAACACCCGGTGCAACTTCAGCCTCTTGCGGCAACGTTGCCTGATCGGTTTTGGAATTTTGAATGTAAAAATGCTCCATACCAAGACGCCAACGCATTTTCGCATGTTCAAATACGGGAAATTCCGTGATACGACCACTTCCCGCCCCCAACCAATCGGCGGCTTTTTGCGGATCTCCGATGGTCGCCGAAAGCCCGACTCGACGCGGATGATGTCCGATGATATGACCGATTCGAGTCATTTGACAAAGGATCTGATTTCCGCGGTCACTCCCCATCAAAGTATGGATCTCATCGATCACGATATAGCGCAAATCCCCAAACAAACGCACCAAATCGTTACTCCGATTGATGAGCATGGCCTCCAAGGATTCCGGTGTAATTTGAAGGATCCCGCGCGGCTTTTCCAACAGTTTTTTCTTATGCGACTGTGCAACATCTCCGTGCCAATGCGTAACGGGAATCCCGCTCTCGCGAAGAAGATCATCGATTCTCCAAAACTGATCGTTGATCAAACTTTTCAAAGGTGCAATGTACAGCACACCGACACCATTCGGCGGATCTTCACACAACTCTGTGAGGATCGGAAAAAACGCCGCCTCAGTCTTTCCGCTGGCAGTGGAGGATGTCAATAACAAATTGCTGTCCGTATTAAACAGTATATTTGCCGCAGCAACCTGCACATCCCGCAATTCTTCCCATCCGTGTGAATAAATAAACTCCCGTATAAAATCCGGATACCGATTAAAAATCTCACTCATGGCATTCAAAAATCAATATCATCAATGGAATAGCGATCGGTTTGCGCTTGCGTATCCGCGGGTGTCGCTACCGCAAGCTCGGCGTCCTCCGAATGATCGGTCTTCAAAGTGACCGTACTTCCGATAATCTGCTCAAAAGTCGCTTCCGGATTCTGCATCAAAACATTGAGTACCGTCATATAATCGCGCAACATCTCACGCGGCGTGATCATACTGTCTGCCCCGGCACGATCCAGGCAAATTTGCAGAAATTGCACCATTTGTTCTTCTGTAATGCGCGGTTCCGTTCCATAATTCTGCGCATAAAGTTTGGTTATACGCCGAATCAAGGCAAACAGCTCGTCATCGGTCAATCGGCGCAACCGAATCACGGGACCGATCAAATTTTTGAATCCGTCCGGTGTAAATCGACTGTCGCAAAGCCTGCTTCGCAATGCCTCATAACTGAACAATCCGCGTCGTGTATCTTCCAAAAATTGAGGCGTTCCTCCGAAAATCAAGAAAAGTCCTGGCGCGCGTCCCTGCAAAGTATCGTTAAACATGGAAAGAATTTTTTCATAATTGTTTTCACGACTCACTTTGTGGGAAATCTTATATAAATTCACACATTCGTCAACAAAAACGACCAATCCGCGATACCCCATCGTCTTTGCCAAAGCCGCCCACAACTTCAAAAAATCATACCAGTTTTCATCATCCACGATCACGGAGACGGAAAATCCGAGTTCTCGTCTTGCTTCTGTTTTTGTCGCATATTCACCGCGCAACCAGCGAAGGCAGGCACTTCTTCGTTCGTCATCCCCCGCGGAATAAGCGTGGTAATATGCCGTCACCACACGGGCAAAATCAAATCCTCCAACCAAAAATTCCATCTCTCGAAGAGCGTCCAATACCAAACGATTCAAAGCATTGGAAAACTGTGCATCGGCAGCATCCAATCCTTCTTCAATCAAACGATTCTGCAACGACGTGATCCAACGTGCAATGATCTTGGACAGTGCACCGCCGTCCGGCGAGGATTTTGCCGCCAAATTCTTCATCAATTCCCGATACGTTGCAACACCGCTTCCTCCGGTACCGTAAAGCCGACGCTCCGGAGAAAGATCTGCATCGGCAGTTAAAAAATCACGCTCCAGTGCATAGCCGCGAATCAATTGCATCAAAAAGCTTTTACCGCTGCCGTATCGCCCGATGAGGAAACGCATGGACGCGCCTCCGTCATTCACGGTTTCCAAATCGGAAAGCAATGCCGCAATTTCATCTTTTCGTCCAATGGCAATATAGGGTGCGCCGGAACGCGGCACCACACCCGCCGAAACGGAAGATAACAGCGAAGTCAAAATTCGTTTCGGAACTTTTTGAATTCCCTCTTGTTCCATGTTTTCCATCAATCTACACTCCTTCCGGATCTCAATAAATCTTGCGCCAATTCCAAATAATCTTCGATCACGGCAAAGCCGTTTTTCGTTTCCTCCAATAAAATATCACCGGTATATTCTGCAGCCAACTCGTTGATCTCATCCACCACGACTTCAGCAGGCTTTTGTACTGTTTTTGCGCATATCGTTTGTCGTTTTCTATCGTTTTGCAATACAGCTTCCAAAAACGGCAGATACTGCCGCATCGCATCCAAAAACGGCATTTCTTCATCATTGAGAGCCGCTTCAATCGCATCGGTCTGCTGAATATTCGTGATTGCTTCATTGACACGGTTCGGTATCTGCAATGCCTCTTCCGAAGTTTCAAATGCTTCCATCAAACGTTCGGTCGTTTTCCACGAGGTCTGCTCGATCTCTGCCGCACGGCTCAAAGAGAGCGGAGTTCGAGGACTGTCGTAAAATTTGGCATACGCCTGTTCCTCTTCTCTTTTCCTTTTTTCCGCGGTTGTTGATACATGTTTTGGTAATTTGGAGCGTAAAAAATCATCCAACAACGTGCGAACGGATGTCGGCAAAGCGTAAATACTCAACCGGGAACGAATGCCGAAAAACGCACGTAAATTGTTTTCGGCATACTTGACAACATCGGTAATCAAATAGCGCAACTGATGGGAACAATGAAAAGACTCATACTCCACAGCAATCCGTTTGCGCAATCGTCCCGAACAAACAGCACCGTTGTACGCATCCCGAACCATGCGGCTGGCATCCATCCCCTGTAAATGGAACAAAGTACCGTCGGTACTCATCGTTTTCAAAACTTCCCGTAACGCACCGAAAATCACGGATTCAAACATCTGTCCGGTTTCCGACGTGTAAAATTTACTCTTGCGAAAATCATAATTGGAACAAAAAGTCAACAGCCCGCGCAAAAGTCCGTCTTCGCCGGATGCGGTCATATAATATTCTTTGAGCGTACAATGCGACATGGCAAGATACAACGAAGTCCCCTGAAGTTGCGCCGGCGGAGGAATTTGCGTCAACAAACCGTAATCACAAATCCATTCCGGCAAATATTGATCCAACTGATGAAAAATCTCCCGATAATGCAACCACAGTTTGCAAAATTCATCTTGCACTTGTTGCGGTTCCATTCGTTCGGAAAGATGGATCAACTCATAGGCGTACAGCAATAGATAACTGTAATCGGTTGTCAGAAAAACACCTTGTCGAAAATTTTCCCGCCACCACAAATACCATTCCAATTGCGCTCGCGTCATCTGTACATACTGCGGAACATAGGAAAAAAAAGGAACATGCATACAAGTTTGCCCGTGAACCTCCGACAAACGAATGGCATCGCGAAGAAAGCTTTCGTAATAGCCCTGTGTCGTTTTCACTTGAAAAATACGAACGGTAGAAATTAAAGAATCCTGCAAATGATATTCCTCTTCCGGAATCGGTTCTTTTTTTTCGATGTCTGCCGTGTACGGAGGGATAAAATGCCGTTCCGGCAATGGTGAAGCGATTTTTTCGGAACAGTCGGTCGAATTTTGTCCGATAGTCGGCGGTTCCAAGATCAATTCCGTTGTCTGTGTATCCACATGACGGTTGGTTTTGATTCGTTGCGGAATCAATGCGTCGATGTCCCAAAAATCGTCGAGCTCAGCCTCTCTGTTTTTTTGTTGCTTCTCCACTGTATCACCTCCCTGAATATTTTATTATATCATTTCCCATTCCGTTTGTCAATTCTTTTTTTGTAAAAATCAACTTTTGTCAAAATTATTTCACGGTATGAAATCCTCCCATTTGGGGAAAATAACAGTTGAATTATCTCATGACATATGGTATAATATGCTTATACAATCCTGAAGTAGCATTTATAGAACAAAGGAGGATCGCATGATCTGTCAACCCATCTCGTTTCAAAAAGCTCTTCCCGTTTGGGAACGCGGAAAATCACAAGAAATGAACCAAAGGCTTTTGTTTACTGCAAATTGCCCTGCGCAAAAAAATGTTCTGTTACGCGTTTCCGGTTATACGAGCTATCAGATTTTTGTCAATGATACACTTGTTTCCATCGGTCCGGCACGTGCCGGAAAAGGATACTACAGAGTGGACGAAATTCCGTTGGATCCCTACCTCAAAGAGGGACAATCCAATTGCATCAACGTGCTTTGTACGGGGTATTATTGCCGTAATTTTTACATTCGACGCGAGCCTTCCTTTTTCTGTGCCGAAATTGTTTGCAACGGTCAAATTCTATCCTACACCGGAGGAAACGGTTGGAACGCTTATACCTGTCCCGAACATGTACAAAAAGGACCGCGCTACTCTTATCAACGCACGTTTGCCGAACTATACGATTATCGTCGCACCGATGCACGTCCGAATTCCATTCTGCATCGCACTGTCGTACCGCTGGAAATTTGTCCCCCAAAACAATGGATCCCTCGCGAAGTCGCACTTCCCGATTTGGAGACCGAACCGTTGCAATCCGTAAAAGAAATCGGACAAAGCCAATGGAAACGGCGGAAAAAACTGTACACAGAACGGTTTATCACGTTGGAAAACAATCAAGATGGATTTGATCCGACAGATTGGGAAATCCCAGCAAATTTTCTTGCAGAACAACCACAACAGCTCCCCGAACAATCGGATCCTGCTGTATCGCTTCCGCTCGCGATAGAGACCGATCACTATGCCATGTTATCGCTTGCCGGGAATCGCACAGGTTTGATTGAATTGGAAGTGGAAGCATACCAGGACACCGATTTGTGGTTGACGTTTGACGAAATCCTGCTTGACGGCAAAGTGGATCCCATGCGTTACGGATGCTTGAACTTTGTCGTGTATCGTCTGCGCGGCGGTGAACGATACCACCTCTTGACAGCCGAACCATATACATTCCGCTACATCAATATCTCCTCCATGGGTGGCAGTGTTGTCCTGCATTCCTTTCTTCTCCGTCGTGTCGGATTCAACCAACGGGCGATCCGCCGTACACTGAATGCGCAAAAAGCAGATCCCGTCATTACACGCATTTACCATGCGGCATTGGAAAGTTTTTTGCAAAACACATTTGACATTTACATGGATTGTCCCTCACGCGAACGCGCCGGCTGGCTTTGCGATAGCTTTTTCACTTCGCGTGTAGAATATTTATTGACCGGAAAAACAACCGTTGAACATGCATTCCTTTCTAATTTTGCGATGGTCGAGCAATTTGAGGAATTACCGAACGGAATGTTGCCCATGTGCTATCCTTCCGATATACTGGACGGACTATTCATTCCAAACTGGGCAATGTGGTTTGCAATCGAGTTGGAAGAATATGAAAAACGCAGCGGTGATCTTGATTTTATACAAAGTCTGAAAGACAAACTGTATGCTCTTTTGAATTACTTTCGTCGCTTTGAAAACGCCGACGGACTGTTGCAAAACTTAGAGAGTTGGATCTTTGTCGAATGGTCTCGTTCCAACGATTTGGTACAAAACATCAATTATCCGACCAATATGCTGTATTATCGGTTCAAAAAAGTTTTGGCTCACCTCTACGACGATTCGTCCCTGAATGCAGAAGCCGATCAATTACGCCAAACCATCCGAAACAATTGTCGAAACGGATTATTTTTCTGTGATCATTCGGTATTTGATAGCAACGGCATTTTGAAGTTGGAACCGGAATCCACGGAAACCTGTCAATATTACGCCTTCTTTACAGGCGTTGCATCCATCGAAGAAGATGCTCAGCTGTGGAATACAATGGTCAACGACTTTGGTCCCGAACGAAAGAGCAACAACAAACATCCGGAGATCGCCTTCTCCAATGCTTTTATCGGGAATTACCTGCGCTTGGACTTACTCGCCCGTGCCGGTTTGCATGAAAAACTGGAAAAAAACATTCGAGGATATTTTGATTTTATGGCACAACTGACCGACACATTGTGGGAAAACGACAATTTCAGTGCCAGTTGCAATCATGGATTCGCCTCCCATGTTTTGGTCTGGTTAGAGCAACTCGGATATTTGAATCCGTTGTCATAATCCGATAAAAAAGAACAGACACCCGCTCCTCGGCGGTTGCCTGTTCTTTCATTCTTTGAAGCAATAAAAAAATCAGGCAGATCCGTTTTTCAAGATCTGCCCGATTTTTATCACAACATCAATCCGCGTAAACGCTGACTTTCTTTTGTGTTTTGGTCTTATGCTCAAACTTTACTCTACCATCAATCAAAGCGTAAAGCGTATAGTCCTTACCGACACCGACATTTTCACCGGCACACACAGCACTACCTCTTTGTCTGATGATGATATTGCCGGCAACAACGGACTGTCCGTCCGATTTCTTCACACCCAAACGCTTGGACTCACTGTCACGACCGTTTTTGGTAGAACCGACACCTTTCTTATGAGCAAAGAACTGTAAACTGAGTCTTAACATCATTCTTTTCCTCCTCATTTTGATGTGACCTTACGGTCTCTTTGATACGGCAAAGCGGATCTTATTCTTCGTACGGAACATCGCGGACCGATACGTCCAAATAATCCCCGTACTCCTCAAGCATGTCACCGAGTTGACAATAGTATCCCATCATGATACCGGAAACGGCATATCGCTTGTAATCATCCGACTCATACTCCGGCAAAGCTGCCTTCGCACGCACCCGAATTCGCGTATCGTCATCCGAAATATCATAATCCACCGTGGAAGCGTACGCTACCTCGATGGTATTGATCAAAAACATTGTCATGGAAGAAATGGCAGCGCATAAAATATCGTCTCCCGCTTCCCCATATCCTGTATGACCTTGCTCTTCAAATCCGTAAAAAACTCCGCCGCTTCTGAAAAACACGATTTTTGTCATGTCCGCTTCGGCTGAGAATCAACCCTCGATCTTCAGGATCTGAACCTTGGTAAAAGGCTGTCTGTGACCGATCTTCTTCTTCTCATTCTTCTTGGACTTGTACTTCAAAACATAGATCTTCTTGTTCTTACCGTTCTTCAATACCTTAGCCGTAACCTTGGCACCTGCAACAGTGGGAGTACCTGCCCGGAAGCTCTTATCGTCGGACAATGCCATAACGCTGTCGAAAACGATTTCGTCTCCTTCGTTGGCGTCGAGCTTTTCCACAAAGATGATGTCTTGCTCGATTACTTTGTACTGCTTTCCGCCGGTCTGAATTACTGCAAACACGAAAAGCACCTCTCTTTCTGATTAGTCTCGCTGAATAATGGCGGCATCCGAAATGATACACTTCAAAAAGCCATTTTCACGCGGCAAATAATTATACCATATTACGGGTGGTAATGTCAAGTCTTTTTTTCCTGTTTTTCAAAATATTTTGCACATTTTCCACAGATACTACTGACAGAACGACGCCCCGGTCGAAAAAAAACCACACCGTTCCGCTACCTGCGCTTCGCAGCCGTTTTTTCAAAAAAATCGCCGAACACTATTGACAATCACTTGATTGTATAGTATAATTATTGCAACTTCTACCGGCATAAAGGAGGCTCCCATTGAAAGGTCATTTTCAACCGTTAGATTCCGTTTTAAAAGAGCTGGATACTTCCGAGCGATCCGGACTTTGCTCGGAACAAATTGCGCAAAGACAACGGCAGTACGGACCCAACCGTCTTCCGGAAAAGAAATCAAAATCGACTTTGCGGCGCTTCGCCGAGCAGTTTTCGGATGCTATGATCCTCATCCTGCTCGCCGCCGCAGCGATCTCTTTTACGGTGGTCTGCATTGAAAAAAATTGGGGAGAGCTGTTTGAGCCCCTGCTCATTGTGGGAATCGTCATTTTGAACGCCGTGATGGGGACCTATCAAGAGGGGAAAGCGGAAAAAGCGCTGAATGCCCTGAAAGATCTGTCCGCACCGCACGCACGTGTGATCCGCAACGGACAGGAATGCATCATCGACGCCTCGGAATTGGTACCCGGAGATCTGATCCGTTTGGAAGCAGGTGACTTTGTTCCCGCGGATGCCCGTTTGATCCAAAGCGTCAGTTTAAAATCGGAAGAATCCGCTTTAACGGGAGAATCCGTTGCTTCCGAAAAAGAGGTTTCCGATACCGTCTCGGAACAGGCACCGCTTGGTGACCGTACCAATATGGTCTTTTCCGGATGCAGCATTACCTACGGGACCGCTTTGGCTGTTGTGACCGCAACGGGAGCCGACACCGAAATGGGGACCATTGCCGCATTACTCAACGCAGAATCCGATACACAGCAAACGCCATTGCAAGCAAAACTTGCCGCACTCGGAAAAATACTCGGAGTGGCAGCCGTTGCCGCCTGTGCGGTGATCTTCGTCATCGGATTGATCTATTCCATTCCGCCGTTGGAGATCTTCATGACTGCGGTATCGTTGGCAGTCTCAGCCATTCCGGAGGGTCTCCCCGCCATCGTCACCATCGTTCTTTCGATCGGTGTCCAGCGGATGGTCAAAAAGAATGCCCTGATCCGTAAATTGCCGGCGGTGGAAACGCTCGGAAGTGCATCGGTGATCTGCTCCGATAAAACGGGGACACTGACACAAAACCGAATGACGTTGAAAGCGGCTTATACGGACGGTGCGGAAGAGCCGGAGCCGATCTCGCAACAAAATTCGGATCCGATTCAAAAATTATTGATCTACGGCACCCTTTGCAGTGACGGCTCGATCAACATTCAAAATCACGAAGTTCAGCACATCGGAGATCCTACGGAAACCGCCATTGTTGCCGCCGCATATCAAAACGGATTCTCCAAGGAACAACTCAACGAGCAATCACCGCGCCTTGCGGCATTACCGTTTGACTCCGACCGCAAGCTGATGACAACGGTCAATCGCATCGACGGAAAGATCATCGTCATCGTCAAAGGTGCTTTGGACATGTTGCTCCCGCGATGCATTGCCGGAGATTTGAAGCAAGCACAAAAGATCGGTGACCGCATGAGTTCGGAAGCGCTTCGCGTTCTCGCCATTGCATGGAAAGAGCTAAGTTCCCTTCCCGATCCCGTTTGCTCGGAAGTGTTGGAGAACGATCTGCAATTTATGGGGCTTGTCGGTATGATCGATCCTCCCCGTCCGGAAGTAAAAGAGGCGGTTTCTCTCTGCCGACAGGCAGGCATTCGCCCCGTCATGATCACAGGAGACCACATTGCAACCGCATCTGCTATCGCCAATGAATTGGGAATCCTACGGGAGAACGAGCGTGCCGTTACCGGTGCCGAATTAGACCGAATGGACGACACGGAGCGGGATGCCTGCGTGGAAAACATCTCGGTCT
>CAZUYA010000024.1:0-25005 GCA_964624685.1 uncultured Ruminococcus sp.
CCGAGCGCAAGCATCGGATAATATTGTTCTCCGCGAAGCTCGTATTGAATGCCGTGTCGGGTAATGTGCTTTTCCATAATCATTTTCCTTTCATAGTTCAATAGGCAAGGTACGGCGCGGAATATGTTTTGTCTGCCGTGAAACGGTTTTCGGTAGTTTCGTTATACAAAAAAGCAAGATGACCATCGAAGCTTCGATGGTCATCTTGCTTTTTCTATTTGTTTTTCAAAAAACCCGCCGAGCCGTGTAACCGGGAAGGTAGAACCCTGTTCTCCAGGGCGGTGTCCTTGTGTCAGCTTTACTGCTCCCAACGTCCGCATACGGTCGAGACAAGTCAATCGTTACGCATATACGGGAGGTCTGCAAACCACCGACGAACTCGGACTCCTTTCATCAATTGTGGGTTCATATCACCGATTATCACGCACTAAGCAGGAAGTCGGCACAACCATTATTGCCCGTCGTAGTCAATCTCCTCGGAGAACATATCGTCAAACAGATCGGCAACATTATCAAATTCCTCATCGTCATCGACGGTAACCAAAGAATCCTCTCCGTTTTCGTCTTTTTCCATACGCAAAACAACATATTCGCAAAAACCATCGTTCGCACTGTCGTCGGCTTCGGCGGGAATCATCGCAAAATAGGTTGTTCCGTTCATTTCGACTTCCCCGATCTTTTCAAATTCCGTCTCGGTACCTTCTTCATCAACCAGTGTATAAAGTTCGCGTTCGTTTTCTTTTTCCATGATAACAAATCCTTTTTCATCGTTTTGATTTCTAATACTATTTTACACGAAAACAAGAGGATTGTCAAGAGGTTTTTATGATTTGTTTGTAAAAAAATCATTGCTTCAACAGGGTGTGAAGAAAAGACTGCCAAAATAATGCAGATCTCCTCTCCCGACAATTGCGCCGAACTCGTCTTTTGTCGTCGGATGTTGATTTTTTGAACTTTTTTTGCAAAAGCTATTGCAAAACAGATTGAACTGTGCTATAATAAGTGCATTCTGAAAAACGAATATTGCTAAATGACGTGTACAGGAAAAGGCATATGCCGCCGAAGGAGTAACACTCTCAGGTGCCGCAAGGTAAGGACTGTACACCGATAGCACTCCGGAGAAGTCCACTCAAATGGGTACCGAAGGTGCAAAGTTTGCTGCACGGCAAACGAATCTCTCAGGTAAAAGGACGGAGTCATTGCGGAATGCCGAAAGGTCTTTTTTGGCGTATCCGTGTTCCCCCGGAGTCAAACTGTTGTTTGGCTCTTTTTGTTTTTCAAAAAATCAGGAGGAAAAAAACAAAAATGGACGCTTTCATCAATGCAATTACAAACATCAATCAATTCATCAACGACATCGTGTGGGGCTGGCCCGTCATCATTCTGATCCTCGGTACGGGACTGCTCTTGAGTATCCGTACCCGCTTCTTACAAGTCCGCAAATTCGGCGACGCCCTTGGAAAAACGATTATCCCAACGGTCAAATCCATCGGTAAAAAGGACAAAAAAGAAAAAGGCAGCACTGCTGTCTCCCCTTTTGAAGCATTTTCAGCCGCCATTTCCGGAACGGTCGGTACAGGCAACATCATCGGCGTTGTTTCAGCCGTCCTGACAGGCGGTCCCGGCGCAGTCTTTTGGATGTGGATTTCAGCATTCTTCGGCATGGTCACCAACTATTCGGAAAACGTCCTGGGACTGTATTTCAGAAAAAAGGATGCCGAAGGCAATTTTTCGGGCGGTGCTTTCTACTACATCACTTACGGATTGCGTTGGAAATGGCTGGGCTATGTTGCCGCTGTCTTTTGCATGCTTGCCGCCATCGGTATGAGCGGCGTACAAACAAACAAAATTTCCGGAACCATTTCAAATTCTTTGAATCAGGCATTTCAATTTGATGACAGCGCACTGTTCACCGTCAAACTCATTGTCGGCATCATTGTTGCGATTCTGGCGGCAGTCATTATTCTGGGCGGCATCAAACGGATCGGTCGGGTTGCATCCATGTTGGTTCCCTTCATGTCATTGCTGTTCATCGTCATGGCATTGATCGCCATCTTCTCACATGCCTCGGCAATCGGAAACGCTTTCGGAATGATTTTCGGAAACGCTTTCAGTTTCCGTGCGGCAGGCGGCGGTATTTTCGGATATACTTTCGCGCAAACCATCAAAAAAGGAATGGCGCGCGGTGTATTTTCCAACGAGGCGGGACTCGGTTCATCCGTCATTGCCCATTCCGCATCCGAAACACGGGAACCTGTCAAGCAGGGACTTTGGGGCGTTTTTGAAGTATTTTTTGATACCTTTATCATTTGCACCTTGACCGCGCTGATGCTACTGACCACCATTGACATCAACGCCCTGACCGGTGCCGAAAGCGACACCGCCACTTCCCTTTCCATGTTCACGCAAAGTTTCGGAACATTCGGCATCATCACCTTTTCCGTCATTCTGCCACTGTTTGCCTTTACAACGATCATGGCATGGGCATACTACGGTGAAAAAGCAACGGAATTTTGCTTTGGCTGGCTCAAAGGGAACGGCAAAAACATTGCCGTCAAGGTTTTTAAGATCCTTTATGTCGTTTTGATCGTTGCCGCCGCCGTCATTGAAAGCGACCTTTTGTGGAATCTTTCCGACACGGCAAACGGACTAATGGCAATTCCCAACCTGATCGCCGTGGTTGGATTAAGCGGTCTGGTTTGGAAAATTACAAAAAATTATTACGACCGAAAAAAAGGCATCGACATCCCCCCCATGCTCTCGGCATATCCCGATTTGAACGAGGAATTTCGGAATACGTTGGATACCGACGACTGATTCGGCTTGTAAATCTTACATCATCTGAATATTTCCCATCCGATCGGACAAAAATCCTTTCCGTAAAGAAATTTGCGGAAAGGATTTTTGATTATGACATCAGCTCAACCTCTTCGTACCAACATCGAAAGAGACGCATTTTTCAAGCTCTCCTACGGACTCTACCTGCTCTGTACGCATACCGACGGAAAAGATAACGGCTGTATCATCAACACCGTCCTACAGGTCACGGACACACCGCCGCAACACATCCTGTTTACCGTCCATGCGCAAACGCTGACGGCAAAATCCATTCATGTGGGGAACGCGATCACCGTTTCCGTACTGGATGAGACCGCCCCCTTCTCGCTCTACCGACGGTTTGGAATGCAAAGCGGACGCACGATGGATAAATTTGCAAGCATGGACACTCCGCGCGCACAAAACGGTGTTCGCTATTTGCAAGAGTACGCCTGTGCCATGATTTCAGCCACGGTGCAAAGCGCGATTCCGTGCGGCACGCATACGATCTTTTTGGCGGCAGTCACGGAGGCGCGCACGCTCTCGGAGCATCCGCCCGCCACCTACGCCTATTATCAAACTCATGTCAAACCTCCGACAGCAACAGCGACCAAAAAAACAACAAACCGCTACGTCTGTACCGTTTGCGGTTATGTATATGAGGGAGAACAACTACCGCCCGATTTTGTTTGTCCGTGGTGCCATCACGGTGCGGAAGTGTTTGAAAAGCAACCGTAACCGAAAAAAGCACGGCATGGAACCCGAAGGTTCCATGCCGTGCCACTTGTTGTAAGATTTTTCACTCAACTGATTGCGATTTCAATGTCAATGATGTCAGGTTGCATATCATCGGTTCCAACAACGAATACAAACGATTCACCTGTAGCCAAATCAACCGTATAGGTAGCACCGTTTCCAACCCAACTATCCATTTCAAAGCTTACATATCCGTTTGCGTCCGCAACCGTGAACACATACGTGCCCGACTCGGTCGCTGTAAAGGTAACCTCTACTCCGTTGTAACCATCCTCTACATCGATCGAGTTTGTTCCGAGAACCAAGCTGTCACCGCTCTCACCGCCTTCATCACCGTCATCTCCGGTCTCAATTTCCGTGGACGTGCTGACATATACCAACGGTTGCGCCCCCATGTTCGGCGTGGAGAATGTCAATCCGCCGTTTTCGTCAAATGCCAACGTCAAAGCTTCAACCGACTCCATGCTGAGATCATAAATGCTGATCGTACCGTCCTCGCGGATAGAATACAGATAGTTTCCGCTGTAAAGAGTGCTGTTATTATCCGTAATGTGCAAAGAACCGTTGTTAAAGACCAATACATACATACCATCCATAACGAAATTGACCTGGTAAGTACCGTTTGCGATGGTCTTCTGAGCCGGAGTATCGTCGCCGTCTCCTGTGCCGGAATCCCCTTCCAACGCAATCGTAAACTCAATGTTGTCGGCTTCGTAATCCCATGTCGAAAGGTAAACGGTAAACGCGTCGCCTGCATTCAGCTCGATGCTGAAGGAATTCCCGTACTCAAATCCGTTAGAATCACCTGCATCGTCGATATAAGACAAATATCCGTTGGCATCGGTCATCGTGAACGTATAGGTTCCGGTAACCGTTGCGGTAAAGGTCAGCTCCAGTTCTCCGTTCTTCGGAACATCAAACGCATTGGTTCCGAGAATCAGACTGCTCGTATTGCCGCTGTCGTCTCCGCTGTCGTCTCCGCCGTCGCCGGAAGCTTCACCAACCCAGACCATGGGCTGTGCAACCATCATCGGTGCGGCAAAGGTAGGATAGCCGTCCGTGTCAAAGGCAATCATCAATGCCGAAACAACCTCGCCGTTTTGGGTAAGCGTCACGGTATAAGCATCGTCCACGGTGTACGCGTAAGTGCCGCTATAGTCACCGGACATCTCATCAACGATTACAAGTGTACCGTCGGAGAAGCTCAAAACATACGCCAAATTGTTTCTGAAGTTGACATTGTACTTTCCGCTCAACGTATAAGCCTCGCCGCGGTTGGTTTCATCCCCAGAATCGCCGCCCTGTTGTTGCGCATTGGGATCCTGCAATGTCAGCGTCAAGGTCATTTCCTCGTCACTCGTATTGGTAACAACCAATTTGTAAGAAGAGGAGCTGGTTCTGTATCCGGTAATCGTTGTGCCGGATTCATACGGATTGCCCTGATAGGTCACTTGCAGGTTTTCATCCGCCGTCCAAGACAGGATAAAGTCATAATATTTCTTGTACGGTGTTGAGGAACTCGTCTCCGTCAGGCCGGAAAGGGTGATTGTGTAGTCTCTGTTCGGCTTCAACGTCACGGTATTCTCGCCAACGCTCAACGTTTGGGAGTAATTCTGCTTGTTAATGTCGAGTATCACTTCATCAATGCCTTCCGCGGCTTTCACATAAAAGGCAAAGACTTCTTCATTCAAATAAACTTCAATGGAAGACTCCCAAGCAATAGTTCCGTCCTCTTGCATTACACCGATCTGCGCGCCGTCCGGTGCCTGGAACAAATACCAACCGGAATTATAACCGGGATCAAACGCATTCTTCGCGCCGTTCTCACCGGAGCCTGCCGCTGCAACATGATCGGAACCCAGTATTTTGCCCAAGTATTCTACGGTCACAACCGTATCAATATCCTCATACTCGTCTTCCACACTCAATTCCAAGTAGACAGTAATCACATCTCCGACGGACAGTGTCTCGTCAAACACATGCGCATTGGAATAATATCCGCTCATAGTGCCGTAATCAACACTCCAGTAGAACAGATCGGCATCTTCATGAGCGACCGCAATGCGGTAAGAACCGATTGCTTCGACCGTGTAGCTCAAAGTGACATACTTTCCGTAAGAAGTGGTCACGGTATTGTTACCGAGTTGCAACTGTGTGGCAGACAGATTTTCAATCTCCCAATCAAAGTCAAAGGTTCCGAAAACATCATCATACAAAATCATTGTAAAGGTGATGGTCTGACCGTCTTCGGTTGCGTTCAGAATCAAAATCTCTTGAGAATAGTTGCAAGACAAGTTGGCTACATCGGAAACCAACTGATACATACCCGTCGTCGGAAGTGTCACGCTGACATTCATCACAACGTTGGTCGGCAATGTGTATCCCTCACCGCTCAAACCGTTCAAAGTAACATTCAAATCCGCTTTGGAAACCACATAGTACTCAAATTCGATTGCGGTCAGAGGATCGCCGAACTCATCCACGGGATCAGACCATGCGAAAAAGTAACTGAGCAACTCGATGTGACCTGCCGCTTCAGCGGTAAACTCCAATTGTGCCTCTCGGTCACCGCCTTCTTCAAAGGTGAATTTAATCGGCTCACCATTGGTAACGTCCACCGCATAGATAATGTAGTCACCCGCCGCCGGAACCGTCACGGTCATGGGCGTATAGTAAACCATTTTACCTTCTTCAAGCGCAATGGAACCGTAACCGGAATCCACCGCCGCTCCGTAAACCGTGCGCTCTGCCGTGACATTGACCGCAACATTGGCAGACAGAGACTTCACGCTGTAAGTCCACACGTAAGCATTGCCGTCTTCCGACTTCACCTTGCCTTCAAAGGTCGCATTGGAAGCCTTGATGCGATAAGCAGTATCGGCTGTTACCGTAAAGGTTACATCCTTTCCGGGATCGGCAGTCAATTTGTTTGCCGAAACGGTTACGTTTTCCGGTGCCTCGATCGTTACGGTGTAGAACAAAATCTCACCGCAAGTTTCATCGTCACACACACCGTTCCCATCGGCATCCACATGGGTATGCGGGGGTTCGGGCGGATTGGTATTATCCGCTGTTGTACCGCTACTGTCATCGGTTACGGGGTTCTTATTATCCCCTGTGGTCGTGTTGCCATCTCCGGTGCCGGTAGCATCGGTGTTGCCGTTGGGGGGATTTGTACCGTCTTCGGTGCCGACGGTTGTGCCATTGCCGTCATTCGGCGTAGACAAACAACCGGTCAACATTCCGGCAACCAACAACAAACATAAGCCCAGATACAAAAGTCTTTTCATGGTAAATCTTCCTCCTAAAATTTTTTATTTCAACTTGCATTGAAATCATGTAAAATGCCGTGCCCGCACGGCGGAGAATCGTTTTCCGAGCACTGAAACCGTCCGAAAAAATTCAATTTCCCTTCTTGACGTAATAGCCACAGGCAAAGAGCCATTGATCTTCCTCCAGTGCGTCCACTGTGACCGATGGGTGCGTCTCAACCCAACCTTCACCGTCCATAAAATATCTGTGGGAAACACTGAATTTTTGTAAAAACACCTGCAATTCAGCCGTCACGGGATAAACGCCGTCTGAGTTACAATAGTAACCGTATCCTTGACATTCCTTATACTTTTCGATTTCTTCTTGCGTCAAACCTTCTTGCCACTTGGTGTTATAATTTTTGGCTTCCAGCCCCGCCCATCCTTCAATAAAGAGCTTGTAACACTCCAGAATAACCGAGCCGTCAGCCGCCGTACTCGCTACGGTCAACGCCTTGTTTTCCTGCTCGATTTTTGTAAAGGAACGGTCGATAAAGCGACACGCTTCCGAAATTTTTGCATAGAGGATCGGTCCGTATGTTTGCGTTTCTTCATCCCAAACGTGATAGTAACCATCCTCCGGATTCAGTTTATAGCGACTGCCTTCAAAAACGTTCTTCACCGTTATGGAACCGTCGGAATTGATAATTTGACGTTCCGTTTCAGCCCATGTAAAAGTATAGGATGCTCCGTAATCCTCTGCTTGCCGAAAATTCTCTTCCGGCAGGATCATGGTATATTTACTTTCTTCATAGGAATACTCTCCATTGTATGTCAATGAAAAATGAACCGTCACGGGATATTGACCGTTTTTGGTAGTTGCTTTAATTCCGAAGGCAAAAATCACACCACCGTCATCCGTAATCTGCGTATCCCGAACATTGACCGAGAATTTCGCATTTTTGGTATATCCCGATGAAGAAGAACCGCCTTCATCCACCGTCGTTGAAAAAACCTTGAATGCACTCGTACCGTTATAAATATCAATTTGCGGATTGACATTGTTTTCGGTCACATCTACCCAAGTTTCAATGGAATACGTTCCGCTCTTTTTCGGTACAAACTGATAGTAAACCACTTGTCCCTCTTTTTTGATCTGCGTACCGTAAACTCCCATTTTGGAAATATTGATAATATTGTTGTACAGATCGGTTCCTCTTCCGCGTGTGGCGGCAACTTTGTAAATTTCAATGGAAATATTCCGTTTTGTATTGTTGGCGGTATGAATGTTGGGATTGTAAATATACCCTTCCGGCAACCCGGACAGCGTAACCTGATAATCACCATCCAATCCGACTACCGATGCAAGTCCCGTATTATCAAATTGTGATTGATAATAACTGTATCCGTCCGTCCAAGTTGCATATACCGCCCCTTGTGGGATGTATGCCGCCCCATTGTAGGAAAGCGAGACCGTAAACGGAATTTCCGTCGGATCCAAATCCTCCGGATCTCCGCCCGTCGTCTCGGAAGACGTTGTTCCCGTTTCCTCCCCCGTTTCATCCGTGTCGAGGTTCCCTGTCGTTTCGGAAGTACTGCCGTTTGTTGTTTCATCCGAACCGGAAGGACGCGCGGCGGGGTGGTATTCCACGCACCCCATGAATCCCGTTAAAAGGCTCAAAAGAAGGAGCATTGCTGTCAACATTGACAACCGTCGTTTGATATTCTTTGTTTTCATTGTTCACACGCTCCTTTCTTAAGCAACTTTTCCAAACAAACTCTTAATGTCACTCCACTTCAATTTACGAATCATTACATCTATGACATACAACACAACAGCCAGAATCATAAACGGAACCGTGAAAGAAATTGTATAAGTGGCAATTTCCTTTTCATCATTCTCAATCGTCAAATCGCCGTCCTCACTCACAATTCCGCGACCGCGCAATGCCGTATGCAAATTGGAAGCATCGAACACCGTAAAACTATCATACTCCGGAGAATAGGAAAGATTAAAATACGCATCACTCGTAAAGAGTCGTTCCTCTTCCGTTCCGCTATTCAATACATAAGTCACTTGTACCGCATAACTTCCCGTCTCCGGTGTTTCAAAACTGTAAAAATAGCGTGTGGAATCAAATCGCAACTGTTCTTGAATACACTGCCCGCTCGGCATCGTCACGGTAACATAAACAGTGGCATTGACCGCATCGGAATTGAGTGTTGCGGGAATTAATTCGATGGTAGAATCGGTTCCGTCAAAATCAACATTGAAGGTGTACGGATAATCCACATGTTCCGTCGGAATATTGGCATCCACCATATTATGCAAGAATTGTTCACCGCTGTTATCCTGCCATTCACTAACCCATTCACCGGAAACAGATCCGGTAAAGGATATGACTTTCCCGTTCCCATACTTCCAATAGGTATAGATCGGTGCTTTTACAACGGTCCCGTTCGGCTTTTTGAAGTCACCGCTCAATACCGTCACCGCGCCTGCTTTCGCTTTCGCATAAACAAATCCGTTCAACCGCGGCAAAGAGGTGATTCCATCCAATACGGCTTCACTGCTACGTTCAATATAGATGTCCGTCGGTTCTTCCACGACACTACCGGTCAATGTATCGGCAATTTCCGACAGAACCAAATCTTCTACGGAAGCATTTGCTTCCATGCGATAATATTTTCCTCCGCCGACCGAGGCAATCTCTTGTAACAATTCTTGATGTTCTTCCATCGCCGTATAGGTATCAAAAACAGAAAGTATAATCTGCTCGGAGAACATTTCCGACGCAATGGCAACCGGATCATCGGCTTCCAATGCGCTGGATTTTCCGTCGCTGATCAGCATGACCTGCTTTTCGCTGAAATCACTGAACGGCTTGACAATATCCAAAGCCGCCTTCAACCCCGCCCCCAAACAAGTTCCTTGTATCGGTTGCAAAGAATTGATCAGGGAGATCAAAGTCTCACGCTCAGACGCTTGAATCGGAGGCGTTTGCACAGGTGTCACGCTTCCGTAAAAAGAGATCACAGTCACATAATCTTCATCTTTCAAAAGGTTCAAAATTTGGATTGCCGCCTCTTTTGCACTGTCCAAACGAGAAACCAATTCCATACTGCGGGATACATCAATCACGATCGCATACAGTTTGGGATCGGATGCACTGCTACCGAATTTGGCAGGCAACATATCTTCCAACTGCTTTAACACATCGTCATCTTTGTTTTGAATCTTGGTATCCCCCAATGTCATCAAAGTTTTACCAAACCTGGAAACCACGGTATCCACTCCGTCGATAAAAGCAGTATAATTGGTCAGATCTCTGACATCGACATTTGAGAGGATGATTTCATCATACTGACACAACTCCTCCACACTGCAAGGAATATCACGCGGCACTGCAGGATGCGTAATATAGGCGGTCAAGGTGACATTGACCAAATCGGAATACGTATTCACCGCCTCTTGCAAGAATCGGTTGCGATATTCCGATTCCGAACAAGTCTTATCGGCACGATACGCTTCTTTTGCCAAAGCCGCAATATCCAAATCCAATACACATTCTCCGGCTGTAAACTGCGCAAAATGCACTGCGTTTTTGTAATATACAATGAGGTTGGCATCTTCACCGTACAATTTTTGCGCGGCACGCACATCATCGGCAGAAGAAGTCGCCATCAAAATGTTCAGCTTATCTGTCACTGTCTGTGTAAAGGAATAATTGTTATTGTACGGAGAAGTATCATCCTCTGCCGATACCTCCACACGATACTCATAAACATCGGCAACATCGGCATTCAATTCAATATTGATTACATTGTAACCCTTGGTCAAATGTTCCGCACGTGTCTCCGTTTTTTCGGAATTTCGATAAACCGTCAAAATCACATCGGTCTCGCGATTGGATTGGACCAACACATTTGCGGTTGTTCCGCGTCCGAGATACGTCGAATCGGTAAATTCCACGCCGGACAGTTGCACTTCGCTCACATCATCCGAAATATTATCATCCAAATAAATCGCATCCAAATAAATATTTTTGGAATACAATTGATCGATTGAGGAGATCAACTTTCCTGTTCCGTCATTCCCCGTTTGCTTACCGTCGGTAATCAAAATCACACGTTTGATAACATCTTTATGAAACAACGTTGCCGTGTAATCCAATGCCGACGCAATATCCGTCGCACCGGTATCTACCTCAGCATTTTTCACCTCAACGATCTCGCCGCCGAGTTCCGTTAAAAGGGTATAATCTTTTCCAAAACAGACAACCCCTACTTTGGAATTCAGAGGCAATTTTTTCGTAACCGACGCAATATAGTCGTCGATCAAATCCAAATTCCGATCGGCAGAATAGGAAACATCGGCAACGATATAGATTTCCGTTTCCGTCATCACGGTCGTCAACACAGTGCCTGCCAATGCCAAGACCACAAATACCGCAATCAACAAATGCAAAACAAGCGAAGTAATGACGCTCACGCCTTTGTTGTCTTTGCGAATTGAAATCACAAACGGAATAAAGATCAAAAGGACCAGCGGAATGACAGCCAGCAACAGATAGGGATTATCGAAGCTGATATTTCTCATAACAATACACCATCCAATCCGCAATAAAAATTACCAACAAAACAAGGAAGAAAACAATCAACTCGTCATAGATTCCGTCAAACCCGCCGTTCCCGGATTCTCCGGAAAGAACGAACGCATCTTTTTCGGGGGTTGGAACCCGTTCCGTCTCTTGCAATTCGGCATAAACCGAAAATTGACGAGGCGTACCGTTCACCATCATGGTCACGGTATAGGTTCCTGCCTCGGACAGCTCCAGTGTCCCGACCGCACTTCCGATGTCCAGATAGGCAACATGATTCATCGGAGTATCCACACGAATACTTTCACAATTGGCAACCACATTCACTTCCAACTGCTCCCCGCATACGTAGGAAGTCTTTTCCAAAACCGTCGGAAAAGAAAAATCCAACAGATTTCTCATCAGAGGAATGTAATCAGCCAACAATGGCAAATTGGAATCATGCAGATCGAATGCAAACACGACTTCACGGTTTCCAAACGAATTGGTCCCCGCAAAAACCATGGGATTGCCCTGATAGGAAAACAAAGTGGTAAAATTCCGATAGACTCCACACTTGAAGTATCGAACAATGTAAATTCCGCTTCCCTGCAAATCGGAAATCAGTCGTTTGGTCAAAGAAGAACTTGACTCGGACATAGAAAGCTCTCCGGCAACATCCGGAATAACTTCGCCCTGTACACTGACACCGGAATTCTCCAAGGATTCATCCGTATTCAGCAACCAAACCGCTCCATCCTTCGGACATTCGTCCGGCGTATAGGAATCAAAAATGTAAAGACCGTATCCGGATGTTTCGCAATAATCCTTGGTTTCCACAACCTTGACTTGGTTATATCCCAATGCCGAAAGTGCAGATTGCAAAAAGAACGGACGATCACTGACTAACAAAATACTGTAAGAATTCTCGCTCTTGGAATCATAAAGGATGACCGTATTATCCAAAGCCAAGGCATCCTCGTTTGCAATGCGAACTTCCAAGGAAGAAAAGCTTGCCAACCGAGCGGTAAACTCAAACGGCGTTTTTTCGGTTTTTTTCACCGCAACCGTACAGTTTGCCGTCGCTTTCGACGCACCGTCCACAAACAGTTCCACCGTCAAGTCGGCATCACTCGTATAGGAAGTCAAAAAGCCGTTGACCGTCAGTGTTTCATTCAACAACGAATAGGTCACATCGCCGATCGCATAATTTTCATCGGCTGCCGAAACATCGATCAATTCCACATTTTGATGTTCCGCATACAAGGTATCAGTAATCAAATAAATGCGTACCGAAGAATTTCGGTTCAAATAGGATTGTGCATATCCAAGCGCCGCGTCGGAATCGAGTGCCGTGTGAGAAACCGTCAGATCGTTCAACAACATCTGTGCCTGTTCCTTATCAGCCACATCCTCAAACACCACATCGGCGGTTTCTCCCGCATAGATCAACGAATAGGTACTGCCGTTCATGGATTCATCGATCAGATCCGAAATTTTTTGTTTGCCCAATTCAAAGCGAGTGGACTCGCCCTGCTTCATGCTCATACTGCCGGAAGCATCCAAAACAAAGCAATACGCTTGCGCCGCATTCGGCACGGTAAATACCGGATGTGCAATCGTCAGGGAGATCAGCAAAACCGCCGTCATTTGCAAAATCAAACTGATAATCCCCGCAAATCGGCTCAAACGCTTTTTTCGTTTCAAAAACCGCTCGCTCAACGTCCAAAGATATGTAGAAGATATGATCTGTTCGGTATATTTACTTTTGATAATATAAATAATGATGAGAATGGGAATTCCTATCAGACCAAGTAAGCCTAACGGATACTGGAAACTCACTTCAATACCCCCATATTGATCAATTTTGTAAAGAAAATATCCATCATCGTATCCTGTGCCGTCACAAGCATATAGTCGGCTCCACGTGATGCACACAGATCTCGAATCCGCTCTGTCACATATTTCAAAGCATCCTTATATGCCCTTGCAATATTCTTGTCAATATTTTTTCGATACGTTCTGGATGCATCCTCGGAATCAAAGAAGTGCATCTTGCCGCGGGACTGCGGATTCAACTCATCTCTGGACAGAACCTGAATACACAAAACATCCCGTTTTTTATCTGCCAAATAGTGAATGGCATCTTCATAATTGTGATCGGTCAAAAAATCCGAAATCAAAACGGAAAGTCCGTCACCGCGCCCGACATTTTCCGGCATCAGTGCTTCACTGATATAGCTGTCACCGCCAAATTCCAACTCGTTAAGCTTTCCGATGGAAGCAATATAAGCATCCCGCCCAACCATACCGGTAACAATCTCGTGAACCTTGCAATCACGAATCGCATAGACAGACACTTTATCCATCTCATTCAAGGAAAGATATGCAAGTGTTGCCGCAATCCGGATCGCTTGCTCTCCTTTTTCACTTTTTCCGTACTCCATGGAACGGCTTGCGTCAATATAGATTTTTGTATGCATCTGACGCTCGTCCAAATATAATTTTTGGTACAGCTTGTCAAATCGAGCGTATGCATTCCAATCGATCTTGGTAATATCGTCTCCGGGAATATAGTCGCGGTAATCGGCAAATTCACAGGAAGAACCGTATGAACGACTCTTTCGATTGCCACCGAATTGACCGGCAACATTATTTTTGAGCAGTGTTTGCAACGTTTCCACCTGTTGCAAAAACGCCTCGTTAATTACAAGTTTGCCCATAACTTATTTTGCGTATTTCTTATTCTCTTTAAGCAACAGCCCAATGACTTCATCCACATTCAAATGCTCATTAACAGCCGTATAAGTCAGCTTCAAGCGATGTCTTAATACGGGACGTGCCAAAGCATCAATATCAGCATAGGAAACATTATAATTTCCATTCATCAATGCGCGAACTTTCGCACAGGTGATCAATGTCTGTGCGGCACGCGGAGAAGCACCGTTCTTAATGTACTTTTTAGCGATTTCCGACGCGCCTTCCACTTCCGGATGCGTTGAGGAAACCAACCGAACCGTATAGCGCAACACATCGTCAATTACGGGGACCTGCGTCGCCAAAGCACGCATTTCCATAATATCATTTCCGGTCACAACCTTGGAAGCCGATTCTTCCATCGTCACCTGTGTCATTTTAACAATGTCAAACAGTTCGTCATCATTCGGGAAATCCATGATCAGCTTAAAAGCAAATCTGTCCATCTGTGCTTCCGGCAACGGATAGGTACCGTCCTGTTCGATCGGGTTTTCGGTTGCCAAAACAAAAAACGGCTCGCGAAGTTTGTAAGTTGTATTGCCGACGGTAATCTTATGTTCCTGCATAACTTCCAACATTGCCGACTGCGTTTTCGGTGTTGCACGGTTAATTTCATCAGCCAATACCAGGCTTGCAAAAATAGGACCACGGCGGAACGTCGTCTTCATCTTCCCGTCTTCGTCCTTTTCAATTACGTTGGTTCCGGTCACGTCGGACGGCATGAGATCGGGGGTAAACTGAATGCGCGAAAACGGCAGACTCAATGCCTGACCGAGCGAACGTACCAAGCGCGTTTTTCCGACACCGGGAACACCTTCCAACAACACATTTCCTCCGGAAATGATCGCAATTAAGACACAATCAACGATCTCGTCCTTTCCGACAATATCCTTTTTCAATTCCGATTTGATCTTTCCGAGCGTTTGACTAAACTGTTTGACTTTTTCCATGTTCTCCATATCGGTAAACCTCATTCCTCTTCATTATTGTTTTCATCATTGTTTACGCCATCTTGGTCGGAAGAATTGTCCGATCCATCCGTTTGAATACTGCCGTACAATGCCGAAAAATAGTTTTCAATGTACTTTCTCATTTCATCACTCAACTGCCCGCTTTGCAATTGTTGAAAAACGACTGCGTAACGAACGTCGATCACATCTCCGTAAATCACGTATGCGTCCGAGTCAAAATCATAGATCTCATCATCCCCGCCATACTTAAATTGTCCGTCCCCCAATCCGCCGTCGTCGCCGCGCTGTGTTTCATCTTTTTTATCTTCAAGCACATCGTCTTCGCTTCCGTCGGAAATGGGCAACTCATTCCGCGAAATGCCGAAAATATTCATCAATTCACTCACAACGGTATCGCAAACGGTCTGGTTGATATATTGCTGTCGTAACCCATTGGCACGAAGCGTATCGGCACCCAACTCGGAAAACGCCGTTGTCACAATCCCTTTTGCAGTCGTCACATGTTCCTCCGAAATTGCAGACAAGCGTGCCGCAAAATCCGACAAAGACAAACGCACTATATCCGAATCTTCAAATGACTCCGAATCCAATTTTACAGCCAATTCCTTTGCAAAATCCGTAATTACAGTCAAAGGAAGCGTTTCTTCATTATCCGTCGGATGCAAGTTGCCTTCGGCAATGGCATCAAAGGAATCCTCCAAAGCATTCAATCTGGTACGGAAAGACTCAATATCGCCAACGGAAAGCGCGGTCGCAAAAAGCAACACCGTCTCATTTTCGGAGGTTTTCAACACACGTACCAATTCTCGGTACGTATTCAATCCATCGGCGCGGTCGGAAGTACGAACGATCACATCAATGACCAACTGCTTCATTTCAGCCTGTGTTTCGACGTGTTCCAGCGTTTCAGCCAATGTTTTCAAATCGACAACGACCTGTGCCCGCGTCTCGGTCTCCAGCTCGGATGTTTCTACCATGCGGATCAAATTTTGTAACCGTGTCCGTTGCCAATCGGAAAGCGTAAACGGCACATCGGTCTCCTCCGAACGTCCGGGATCCTCATCGGAATCATCCGGATCCTCCGGTATCTCCGGTAAAGCAAAAACACTCAAGCAAAGCAATCCGGCTGTCAAGATAAAGCTCAATGCGTATCCCCACAATCTCCGAATGCGGAATCGCCCCGTGGCAGTCTCACGCAATCGTTTGTCGGCATCCATACGCTGTAATGCAAACATATCGCTTGTTTCCTGTTCAAATGTAACCATCGTCTGCACTTTTTCATCCAAATTCAAAGAGCTATCCAATTGTTTCGCCAGTTTCATTGTCCTCGGACGCGATACGGCAAACCAAATCAATGCCGCCGCAACGCCGACAGCAAGCGAACACAACAGCGCGCCAATGCTTCCTATCAATAATATTCTCCATTTCAGAAGTGCCGTCAGCAGTGCAAATGTGCCCATCCCGACAGAAAGTCCCAACAGAGAACTCTTAAAAACACAAAAGCAGAACGCCTTGCGTTTGAATTTTTTGAATCCATCGCCCATGTAAAGCAACCTCATTTCCACAATTCGGAGGAATGTTTGCTTCCGCCTTTAGTTTGATAAAGTATATTATAGCAAAAAATACGAAAAAAGTCAAGTTTTTTGTATTTATTTTTATTTTCGCCTTTTGATTTTCATCGTTTTATCATATTAAGCTCACAAGGAGAACACATTTTTAGATAATTTCACAAGAAAGCTCCACCGTTTTTTTGAATCAATTGGAAATTCCAGAAAAAAATTTAATATCCTATTGACAATCTTAAAAAATATGCTATAATATTATTGAGAATCATTCTCAACAAGGAGAGATTATGAACAGACGTACAACAAAGCAACGAGAGCAGATCTACCATGTCGTGTCAACGTTGTATCACCCGACCGCCGAGGAAGTTTATAGCGCGTTACATACCGAGCATCCATCCGTCGGAAAGGCAACGGTTTTTCGCAATCTTGCCGTTTTAAGTGAGGAAGGAAAACTTGTCAAGTTGCTGTTCGCAAACGGTACCGCCAGATATGACGCAACCGTTGACGGGCATGCACACGGATTGTGTCGCCTTTGCGGGGAGATTGTCGATCTGCCGACGGCACAAAGCCCCTTTCCGCCTTCGAACGATCTTTTTTCAGCCGAAACATGTGAAATCATCTTTTACGGACTTTGCAATCGTTGCAATCAATCGTCTCTCTCATCAAAACAACCATAAAAAAGGAGAAACATTATGAACAACAAGTACACCGGTACACAAACAGAAAAGAATTTGGAGACCGCATTTGCGGGAGAATCACAAGCAAGAAACAAGTACACTTATTTCGCATCCGTCGCAAAAAAAGAAGGATACGAACAAATTTCGGCACTTTTCCTCAAAACCGCCGAAAATGAAAAAGAACACGCAAAAATGTGGTTCAAAGAGCTGAACGGATTGGGAACCACCGCGCAAAACCTTCAAGCTGCCGCCGATGGGGAAAATTACGAATGGACAGATATGTATGACGATTTTGCAAAAACTGCCGAAGCCGAAGGGTTTCCGGAACTGGCTGCCAAATTCCGCCTGGTTGCAGCCATCGAAAAGCATCACGAGGAACGTTACCGTGCTCTGTTGAACAACTTGGAAACTGCCTCCGTATTTGAAAAAAGCGAAGTCAAAGTATGGGAATGCCGTAACTGCGGTCACATCATCGTCGGAACCAAAGCTCCCGATGTCTGCCCCACCTGCGCCCATCCGCAAAGCTATTTTGAAATCCACGTCGAGAACTATTAAAAAATCCAAAAAATCAAACAAAGCAAGGAGACCGTCATGACCGAAAAAGAAAAGCGTGACCTCGGTTATTTATACAATGCAAACTACGACTCGGAAATTCTTTCCGAAATTGCTTTTTGCAATGACCTCTGCCATACATTCAATTCCTTAAAGCCGTCGGCACGCATAGAACAAGAAGCTATTTTGAAACAAATGTTCGGTTACATGGGAAAATCTGTCACAATCAATACCCCGTTTTGGTGCGATTACGGATACAATACCTCGGTCGGCGATTTCTTTTTTGCCAATCACAACTGTCAAATTCTCGATGGTGCCAAAGTCACATTCGGAAACCACGTATTCATCGCACCGAATTGTACCTTTACCACTGCCGAACATGCGTTGGATACACGACAACGGAACGCCGGCATGGAGGTTGCTTTGCCGATCACAATCGGAAACAACGTATAGATCGGTGCGGGAACCATCGTTTTGGGCGGTGTCACCGTCGGTGACAACACAGTCATCGGTGCGGGTAGCGTTGTAACCAAAAATATTCCGAATAACGTCATCGCAGTCGGTGTCCCTTGTCGAATCCTGCGCGAGATCACCGACGAAGATCAAAGAAGATACCCTCTCTGCCCGGAAGATTCGATTTGACAGATTCCAATCATAGGATACTATTTTGGAATTGATATTGACATTGTTCGCAAGATATGGTAAAATATCATCGTAGCAATCAATACGCCCGTTACGAATGTACGGTTCAAAACTCCATACCATTGTAAAACACCGAACACCATAAGGAGATATTATGAAAAGCCAACAACTACACTTATATTCCATCATGCCGTTGGATACCGACCATTTGGATGAGATCTGTGAAGACATCCGCCGGCAATATGAAGACGGCGTTGCGACCTGTGCGCTGTTTTCCATGACTTTAGTACCGGAAGGTAACCCTCCCGTAGACAAAGCGGCTTTGCTCTGTCAAAAATACGACCGTTTTCGAGAAAAGCTCACAAATATGGGAATCGGTAGCGGTGTTTTGGTACAAGCAACAATCGGACACGGTTGGGCATTAAGCGAACGGTTCCCGTATCAAGGCTATGAAAACTTAGTTGACGGTGCACAAACCAACACCGTCTGCCCCGCCGATGAAGGATTTCGCACGTATATTCGCAATGCCATGACGACCATTGCCGCGCATAAACCGGATTGCATCATGGTGGATGACGATTTTCGGTTGCTCTTCCGTCAAGGCGGCGGATGTGCCTGCCCGTTGCATTTGGAACGATTTGCACGTCTTTCCGGTCGATCCGTTACAAGAAAAGAATTGCTCAATACCGTGCGCGGAGATGCACCGCATGCACAACAATGGAGCGACTGGTTCGTACAAACGCAAAAAGACTCCCTTTTGGAATGTGCCAAAGAAATCCGTGCCGGTATCGATGCCATCGATCCAACCCTTCCCGGATCCTTTTGCTGTGTCGGAAACAGCGTGGAATTTGCACCCGACATTGCAAAAATTCTTGCCGGAAAAGGCAACCCCGTCGTTATTCGGATCAATAATGCCAATTATACGCCGTTCGGCGCGAAGGAATTCAGTCGCTCTTTTTTGAAAGCGGCATCTCAATTTGCCAAACTCAAGGGACACGCCGACATCGTACTTGCCGAAACGGATACATGCCCGCAGAACCGTTACAGTACGGGGGCTCGTTCCCTACATACGCACTTTACCGGCTCTGTTTTGGAGGGGGCAAACGGTGCCAAGCATTGGATCACCCGCCTTTCCGCATATGAGCCGGAATCCGGCACGGCATATCGTAAAATTCTTGCCAAACATCGCGGATTCTATCAAGCCTTGGCAGACCTCGTACCGACTCTCCGTTGGCGTGGATTCCGAATTCCCGTCTGTGACACACCGAGCTTTTCGATCGGCGAGTCGTGGACACAATCCCGTGACGGTACCGATGCATGGAGCCGTTGCGTTTTGGAACGTTTCGGACTGCCCTTGTATTTTTCTGCAGAAAACGGCGGAGTTGTCTGCATGGAGGGAGATACCGATTCCTGCTTTAACGATGCACAGATGACCGATATGCTCCGCGGCAACATGATGTTGGCTTCCGATAGCGCAAAGAATTTGATCGATCGCGGATTCGGACGCTATTTGGGTGCCAATGTTCGTGAATGGGCAGGAAAACAACCAACGCACGAAATTCTTTCCGTAAACGGGAATGCCTGTAAAATACAAATGCAGATTCGGGAACTGATCCCGACTTCCGAGCAAACACGGGAGGATTCCACCGTCTATCACTCTGTTGACGGGGTTCAATTTGAACGGCTGTTTCCGGGATCAACCGTTTTTCAAAACGAATTGGGCGGTCAAATCTTCTTGTTCTCCGGAACTCCAAAAGCCCGCTTTGATATTACTGAAGCATTCTCGTTTCTGAATCTGTCCCGCAAACAACAATTGATCCGTATCCTGAAGGAAGCAAACGAGTTACCCGTTTATTATCCGAGTGATGAGGATGTCTATTTCCGTGCCGCCGATATGGAGGACGGAAGCCTGTTCTGCGCACTCTTCAATCTTTCAAGCGATCCGATCGAGGAAACACAGCTCATTTGCAATCGCACAATCCGTTCCATTGAACGGTTAATGCCGAGCGGAGAGTGGCAACCGCAAAGTTTCCGATCCGACGATACGCATACTTACACCGTGGATGTCCGTTGCGAACACTTGGATCCCATTGTTTTACGGCTGTCCGAATCACTTTCCGAAAGCAAATAAAATTTTATTTCGGCAAATATTCGGCTGTCAAAAATACATGAATTTTCAGCATTTACAACAGCAGTTTTTGATCGTTTCCGTAAGCCCACCTCCATGCGTTGCGCCGTATGCGGCAGTATGACAAAAAAGTGGGGATTCATAATACAAAAACTTCAAAGGGACTGTCTCAAATCCGTTGATCCGGTATTTGAGGCAGCCCCTTTTTTCAAATTCTTACAAGATCCGAAGAAAGATCATTATTTTCCCGTAATATCCAAAATAACGCGATTTTTTTCCAATGCAGTGCGTAAAGCAGAATACGGTACGCCATCCACACGATTGCCGTGAGAAAGTGCCAAATATGCGGTATATCCGGCAGCTTCGCCCGTCATGGCACATCCCGGAATCACACGCGTGATCTCCCACCCGTCCCCTGTTGCTCCGATGATGCGACCGGCAGTCAAAAGATTCGGAAAATCCGGATGATACAGCGTCCCAAACGGAATTGCGTAATGCCTGCCCGAACGTCGAAAATCTCCGATCACACCGATCGGTTCTTTGCAATCCATCCCGTTTTCCGTACCGTCAAACATCTCTTTCCCGACAATATGGCGAATGGTGCGCAGTTGCGGCATTTCCGGCAACGTCATAATTTCCCGTTTCATCGGATCGGTTCCGCTGTATCGTTCCAACAAGAGTGCTTTCCCTTTCAACAGAAACTCCGTAATTTCTTCGGCACTGTCACCGTGAAACAAACGCATACCGTCCGGATGCCCGTTTCCGTTTGCCGCCGAACCGACGCAATTCCAATGCCGAAATTGCGCCAACCGGTCATCGGAAACATAGTTACACGCCGTATCGTATGTAAAATCATGAACCCAATAGCTCAAAAAATTGTCTCCCAACTCACACGGAATCCCCGCGCGGCAAGCGATCGATGCATCCCCGGTCGCATCAATTACAACTTTTGCCGGATAAAATGCTCTGCCGGAAGCCTGTTCCGTCAGGACGCCGCGACAAATGTGCCCCTCCATCTCCGGATAGGTCGCATAAGAATCCAATACAAGGTCCACCCCCGCTTGCAATACCCAACGATCCAATGCCAAAGAAAAAAAGGTGGGAGAAAAATGCGAACAGTAGCGTTTTTGCGGATTCGGAACATGCTCGCCACCATCGCTCCATTCATCCGGAAGATCGTTCAACCCGACGGAAACAGCCAAACGGATCAATTCTTCACCGATCCCGCCGATCATGCGATGCCCTTTTCCGTCACACAACGGCTCATACCAACTGATCAATCCGCGCGTAGCAAGCCCTCCGAGGTTGATGCTTTTTTCGATCAGCAGCACATCGGCACCGGATCTCGCAGCCGCAACAGCCGCACTCACACCGCCGATCCCACCGCCGACGACAACAATATCATAGGCTTTTTTTGTAACTGTTTCAATGTTCATCGGAACGCAAACTCCTTTCGATACATAAAGAGTCGATACTGAATTTATTATAGCATAAGGCAGTCGCTTTTTCAAGTATCCGCAACCGCCTTTTTTCGATTATTCAACATTT
Source organism: uncultured Ruminococcus sp. (assembly GCA_964624685.1). Lineage (GTDB taxonomy): Bacteria > Bacillota > Clostridia > Oscillospirales > CAG-272 > UMGS1865. The sequence continues at coordinate 22,245 of CAZUYA010000024.1, forward strand.
TTTATCGTTTTTTCTACTTCCGAAGATCAACTCCAAAATCGGTGTACAAACAGCCGCCACAACCCAAATGATCCATGTCATATGCCACGCCGATGTCAAAAAAGAGACCGCCAAATAGGTTGCAGTCACAATGCACCAATAAATGGATTCGGCTTTCGACTTTACATGGTTGCGTTTTCTTTGCACCGAATATTCCCCTTCTTGCAACAACTTTTGAAATCCGGAATGCACATAGGATGTGTGTACGATCAAAAACACACCGACAGCAACAATCATCAATAAAATGCAAACGCAGGAAACCATTGCCAACACCGCGTCTCCCGGCATCATACAGGAGACTGTAACCAAAGGAATCACACTGAAAATACAAAGTACAACTCCGACTGTTAACAGAACCAAATAACGTTTCTCATATTCAGCCGCTCTCGCTTTCAAAGCAATCGACACGTCATCCTGCAATCGAATTTGCTCCGTATCCAGATATTCCAATTTTTCGGAGCGAATACCGGAAGGGATAAACAAAGCAACCGCAACGGCGACATGCGTAAACAAGCTCAACAGTCCGACACAGACGGAAACGGTTTCCGAAAGGATTCCCGCCTCCGACAATCCGGCGCAAAAAATTAAGACAACAGGCGATACAATACACAACAGAACCCCGATTGCCACATGCCACGACAGAAACGTTGACAGTGCAATCACTCGTTCAACCTCTTCAGCCGAGACATCCCGCACGGTATCCGCTCGTTCCGCATCCGGCGTGACTTCTTTTTCCGATGGATCGTGAAGGGTGTCGCCTTCCGTTCTCGTTGCGCATGCATCATTTTTCAACAAATAATCGGTACTGACATCAAACAGGAGACTCATTGCGAGAATCTTATCCAATTCCGGATTGGACAGCCCACTTTCCAACTTGGAAACAGACTGTCTCGACACTTCCAATCGGTCAGCCAATTCCTCTTGCGACCACCCGTTTCTTTTCCTTTGTAAAATAATCTTCTCAGCCAAACTCATGCTCTTTCCTCCTAACCTAGGGATCGGCTATATCCCCTTGCTGTTTCTACTATAACAAAAAAGCTTTCTGTTTTCAAGCAATCAAAGTTGGAAATTTGTCAACTTGCGGTTGCAGTTCTTCCATTTCGGGTATTGTAGTAATAGTTGCCAAGGTGGCACCTCCTTTTCTTTTCGGTGGGAGAACAAGGAACGTAATTGCTCCATGTTCTCCCATAATTTAATTTTTACTCCGTGATACCGTCCGTATCAAAGATATGATCCAACTCGTCCGGAGTCATAGCGCGAAGCACCTTGTCGCGAACTACCATGTCGGTCAAATCCAAGCGCACAAAGTTATTTCCGCCTGCATTTGTGTTTTTGTGAATCAACTGAATTCTTCCAATGCGGTCTTCGTTTTTAGCATACTCAGCGAGAGCCTTCGCTTTGGGAAGGTTGTCCGCATACTGATTTCCGTGCGGTTCAAGAATGTCCACAACGTACTCGGCATAGGGATCGTTACGTACTACTATGAAATCGGGATAGAACGCTTTCTTCTCTCCGCCAATTTCATAAGGTAAGCAAAATGCCCACGTGCCTCTCGAAGGATTACGCAACCAGCAAACAAAATCGTTTCTGCGAGCTTCTTCCTCAATCAATGAGCCTTCCCAACCGTTCAGCTTGATTTTAGCAATACCGGTTTCGGGGGATGCCAGCAAATGATTGTCATACTCAGCTCCGTCCGGATCTTCACGAACGCTGATATTTTCGGGAATTGCGAAGATTTGCTCACTGATTACGTCACTGTCAGCCATAATATCGTGATATTTCTTCTTGCAGGAATCTGATTTGCTGACGATAGCAATACGATACTTTTTGCTAAACTCGTTCAACTTTTTCTTTGCATAATCGCCAAGTTTCGCTGTGCAAGCATCATCATTAGCGAACAGAACACAGTCGATTTTATGAACATTCGGATCGTCCTCGTCATAATACAAATACCCGTATTTGCTCGGAAAGCCATATCGTCCGAGTTTAGCATCCGCATCTCTTACACGCCTGTCAAGGTCGTTTTCAGACATCATAGTGAGGTCATCGAAGGAATTATCAACCAAAGCCTGTCCAAATGGATCAAATACCTGAATCGATAGTTTGAATTCCAATACTTGTTTTGCGAGCTCATCGTATTTACCTGTGCGGTGAAGCTCATCAACGTACGCACGAATCAAACCAAGAACGTCATCGATAACTTCATCACGCGCATTCTGGTAAATAAGGTTATGCGTAAGAAGATCAGCGAGGTCAAGAAGCGATTTGAGATAATCGTTGATGCGGTCGTGTCGGATAAAATATGTCAGATAACCTTGTGCATTTATAAAATCAATGATCTCTACACGATCAATATCCGTTTGAATTACAAGTTGCCTGCCGGGCGCGGGCGGTGTCAACAACGGAGTATTCGGCGTGCTTTGCGCGGGGACGGTAACGGTCATCGGAGGATTGTATTCCGGCACATGGCTTTCCTCTATGGGAACAGAATGGGTATGGGACGACACGGAAGGATTATCGCTTGTCGGCGCTGTAGTGACAGCTATCACAGAGCTTGTATCAGCTGAAACGGGTGTGTCAAACATACTCGTTTGCCCCGGGAGACCAACCGGCTGAGGCGTATTTCTCGGTGTGTGAACCGTCCAAGTAACGTAGGTTGGTTCTTCGAGCGATTCGCCGTTGATTTCCGTAGGAATATCTCCGCCTTCGTTGCTTTGCAGTT
>CAZUYA010000025.1:0-24354 GCA_964624685.1 uncultured Ruminococcus sp.
GAAAGATCATTTCCGTCCGTGAGCAAAGCAATTATCGTGTAGAATCCCATCCCAATTGTCGATGCTATCTTACACCGCTAACAGTGATCGAGGCGGGATATGCAACCAAGGACGGTATCAACGGTGCTGATTATTGGCTGTATTATAAGCAAAAACTGCCGGAGTATTACATTACGAAAGATGAAGCAAAAAATTTAGGGTGGAAACCTAAAAAAAGCAATTTAGCAGATATTGCCCCCGGAAAAATGATCGGCGGAGAAGAATACAAAAACCATAATGGACATCTTCCCAATGCACCGGGAAGAAGGTGGTACAAAACAGATATCAGTTACACATCCGGATTTAGAAGCAATTGTGATAGAATACTCTATTCTAATGACGGGCTTATATTTGGAACTTGCGATCATTACGAAACATTTTACGAAATATCCGAGAGGAGAAATTAACAATTATGTACGCATACAAAGAAAAATACACGTTGGATTTTTCGAAGATTGAACACTGGTACGAATTTCATCAAATCATAAAAGATGAACTTGATTTTCCGGAATATTATGGAAAAAATTGGGACGCTTTCTGCGACTGTCTCTCAGAAATGGTTGATGATGAGGAACTACTATACATAGAAATTATCGGTGCTGAAGTGTTAGAAAAAAACTTTACCGGTACTTTGGATAAAATGGTGGAAATATTAAAAGAATTAAAACATTTGGATAATGACGAATATTACAATATGATCAAAATCGAAATCGTCTACGGTGATGCCTGCTACGAGATTCATTAAATGGGGGTTCGGTTTGGTTAATATCGGAAAGGTGTTCAACACTCATCCGTGAGCGGTTGCCGTGAACGAATCATGCGAATACCGATAACAAATCGGGGTTGTATGATTTTTTACGCAATAGGATTTCGGGATCAATGCAAAATAAATACAGCCGGGCGAGAAATTGTTCGCTCGGCTCGGATGACGACAGAGGGCTTGGAATGAAAGTTCCAAGCCCTCTGTCGTCATATTTTACACAAAGTTCAAATGAATCGTCTGATTTTTTTGCTGTTAATCTACGATGATGCTTTTTTTCTTGCCGTTTTTCTTTTTTGGATACTCCCGGATACGCGTAATGTATTCGAGGTTGACAGCTTGCAGATTTCCGTCGCTCTCCACCAAAAGTCCGCAGTCGGTCACGTCTTTGATGACCCCTTTTATGATGGCGGTTTCACCGGTAATGATGTAGATCAAACAGTCCTTGTCGATAAATTTTTGTGCTAATTCTTTCATTTTCGTGTTCTCCTTATGTTTATGATTTTTGCGGTGATTGAGAATTGCCGCGATTTTTTGTTTTCTTCTTTGCATAATCACAAATACGATCGAAAGCATTGCGATAAATGCCCAAAAATAAGAACTCATTATTTTATCCTCCCGTGATTTTTAATCACTAACAATACGATAATGACTACTCGGACAATTGCACATATTACGACCGACGTTTCAACACCCGTATCCTATGCTTTTGTGTAACCGATAAAGATTGCCACTGTCATCAGCAGCATGGCGACGGCAAAGCCGATGACAAGCGATCATATGATCGTCATGTGTTTTTTTGTTATATGACTTTACTTCCTTGTTTGGTTTATTCATTCTGTAACGTCCGCTTCGTGTTTGTGTGATCAGTGTATTCCCATGTGTCCGATTCCTAAAATCACGGCAGCCGCTATCACGATCAAATTGCGCGCATAACTACCCAAAAGGAATACTGCAACGGTTTTTGTGTTACAGGGGCTGTTTGGTATGATTATGTGATTGATTTTTATCGAGTTGCATGTACCGAAAAAGGTTCATCGGTTCTTTTTTCGCTTGAAAATCGCTGTGACACGATCGGCAGTCCGTTCCAAGGCTTGATTGATGCGGTCGGCATTGCGGTAACTGATGAGAAATGCCGCAACTGCCGCGATACCGACAACGATCAAAAGCGCGATGCCCCACGGTTGGTCAAACGGAATGACTTCACCCGACATAAACAAAAGTGTGGCACCGATTGAAGTCATGCGTGTAATGACTTGCATGAGCGTAAAGGTAAACCAACCGATGGGCAGAATACCGGCAACCGAACACAAAAGATCATCCGGAAATGCGGGAAGAAAGAACATAAAGAAGAGCAAGACCAATTCCCGTCCTTTTAATTTTTCCAACCATGCATCCACTTTTTCACTACCGCCGGCGATCCAATTGACAAACGGACGTCCGATCCACCTGCCCAATCCGAATGCAAGAAGGGAACCGATCAACATTCCGATATAGGAATAAAAAAATGCGCCGCCGGCTCCGAAGACATAGTTGCCTGCCAAAATGGTCACTGCACCCGGAATGGGGATAAAAGTAACCTGTAAGAAGCTGATGAGAATATAAATTAAGGGAGCGGCAATGCCTGCCGAACGGATAAAATCCTGCAATTCTTCTTGTGTCAAATCGGTTAATCCCAACCAATACAGGATGAGATAAAGCACCCCGACGAGAGCTGCAATGCCCAGCCCGGAAAGAAGTAATTTTTTGATGGCTGTTTTTGTTTCCTGCTTCATGGATCCCTCGCAAGTTTTTGTAGAGTTGTGTTCTTTTCCGATATGGGAAGAACACATCCATATTATAGCACATTCTTTTGTTCCTGTCAAGCTGACAAAAATGATTCCGAAAAAAATCCGAAAGGATGCTTTTTGTAGACAATATCACTTAAAAATGACAGAAAAATCGTTTTTTGTTTTTACAGAATGAATGAAAATGTCAAAAAAAGAAAAAAACTATTGCAATTTCAAACAGAATATGCTATAATGTTCAAGGTTAAGAGCTATGGCCCGTTAGTCAAACGGTTAAGACATCGCCCTCTCACGGCGAAGATATGGGTTCGATTCCCGTACGGGTCACCAGTGACAGATTTTTGTCTGTCGGATTCTTGTAGGATTCCAATCGCGTTCGGTGTGCGGCATGTTCCGCTGACACTCTTCGCGCTGCTTTTGGGCGGATGGATTTCCTCATAATACATCGGAGAATGTGTTCTCGGTTGTATTCCAAACCAATTGAATGCGTTTAGCGGTAGCAAAATGAAGAGATAGGTTGGACGAAAAATACAGTGTAGTGATTAGGACTATACTGTATTTTTTTCGTTTTTACTTTCCTTTTTGATTTGCTGATTTTTGGGGGTGATGGAATGTATCGTTTATTTCTTGTGGAAGATGACCGCGGAATTGCTGATGCAATCGAGACTTTGAGCGGTCATTGGGGGCTACAGGTTCGGTGTGCTGAAAATTTTCGGAATGTAATCGCTGAATTTGCGGCATTTGATCCGCACATTGTGCTGCTGGATATTGGGTTGCCTTTTTTTGACGGGTATTATTGGTGTGCCGAAATCCGAAAACTTTCCAACGTCCCTGTCATTTTTATTTCTTCAGCCTCCGATAATCTGAATATGGTGATGGCAATGAATTTGGGAGCAGATGATTTTATTGCAAAACCATTTGATCAATCGGTGTTGATTGCCAAAATTCAAGCCCTGTTGCGCCGAACTTACGATTTTGCCAATGTTCTTCCGATCTTGGAGTGTCGAGGTGCGGTATTGCACATGCGAGATTACAGTTTGTCATATCGGGATGAACGATTGGCACTTTCCAAAAACGAATTTCGGATTCTGACGCTGTTAATGGAAAACAAAGGCACTGTTGTCAGTCGTGAGCGGTTGATGGAAGCCCTTTGGAAGACAGATTGCTTTGTGGATGAAAATACATTATCGGTCAATGTCAATCGTTTGCGAAAACGGTTGGAATCGATTGGTTTGAAAGATTTTATCGTGACAAAATTCGGTGTGGGCTATTCGATAGAGGTTTGAGGTTGAAAAAAATGAACTTGTTTTTTCGCTATTTGCGACAACGCCGTAGGCAGTTGTCGGTAACAATCTTTTGCTTTGGAATTTTTCTCTGTAGTTTTGCTTTATATCATTTGCCGATCGGTGCGGTGCTCTACCCTGCTTTGCTCTGTATCATCATCGAATTTGTCTTTTGGATATTGGATTTTTTCAGCGTGAGGCGTTTGCATGTGCGGTTGTCTCGGATCGGCACGATGACCGATCTGGTTGCGCAAACAATTCCGACGGCACAGGAAATGAAAGATGAAGATTATCAACGGATTATTCGTTTGCTTGGTGAGGAACATGTTGTGTATCAATCCGAAATGAACAGGCGATACGATGCAATGATCGATTATTATACCGCATGGGCACATCAAATCAAAACGCCGATTGCTTCCATGCGGTTACACCTTCAAAGTGAAGATTCGGACTTGTCCCGTCGATTGTTATCGGATCTGTGTCGAATTGAACGATATGTCGATATGGTACTGACCTTTGTCCGATTGGAATCGGACAGTACCGACTATGTGTTTCGAGAGATCGATTTGGATGAGATCGTTAAATCCGTTCTCAAAAAACTTTCCTCCGAGTTTATCGCAAGGAAGTTGAAGTTGGTTTACGAGCCGTCCGGTATCCGGATCACGACGGATGAAAAGTGGCTATCCTTTGTGATTGAACAGGTTTTATCCAATGCTTTGAAATATACGCCGTCCGGTCAGATCACCGTATTTGTAAAAAACAAAACGACTTTGTGCATTCAGGATACCGGGATCGGTATCGCATCGGAAGATCTTCCGCGAATTTTTGAAAACGGATATACGGGGGGCAACGGAAGGACGGACTACAGAGCAAGTGGCATCGGTCTGTATCTGTGCAAGCGGATTTGCAACAATTTGGGACATCGAATCACAGCAAGTTCTGTGCCGGATGAAGGGACTGTGATCGAGATTGATTTGGCACAACGGAAACCGGAAGTTGAATGATTTTTTGAGAGGTGATTGCAATGGCAAACGAACGAAACAAGGATTTTAACGCAATGCTGCGGGACAAGAAAGATATGCCGAAAATGCAAACGGTATCGGATATCGAAAGCATTGAAAAATACGGTGGGAACAAAATGTATTTTGCACCGCCGATGGATTATGATCGCGTGATGAAGGCGATTCCTTACGGAAAAGTGATTACGGTTGGGGAGATACGAAACTATTTTGCCAAGTTGAACGGTGCCGATTTTACGGAACCGATGACGGCTGGGTTGTTTGTTTCCATTGTTGCATGGGCGAGCGAACAACGTTCGGAGGACAAAACGCCTTATTGGCGAACATTGAAGAGCGGCGGAGAATTGAACGCAAAGTATCCGGGCGGCATTGCCGCACAAAAGGAAAAGTTGGAAGCGGAAGGGCATACCGTGATTCAAAAGGGACGTAAAAATTTGCGATATTATGTAAAGGATTACGAACGTTTTCTTTGTGTGCCGGAATCGGTTCTTTGAGGTCTTCTTATTTTGATTTCTAACGATTTTGTTAGATTTGAAGGGCATTTGTAAGCCGAATCCATGGCATATGAATGCCCTTTTTGGTATAATGATGTCAAAATCAAAAAAGGAGATGGTCATATGAATCTTTTACAAGTTCGTGAAGTGCGGAAAATTTATACGACACGCTTCGGCGGGAATCAAGTTGAAGCATTGAGGCGTGTTTCTTTTGATGTGGAAGCCGGGGAATACGTTGCCATTATGGGGGAGTCCGGCTCCGGAAAAACGACGTTGCTGAATCTTTTGGCGGCATTGGATCAACCAACCTCCGGCTCGGTGATACTGGACGGAGTCGATCTTTTCAAACTCAAAGAATCGCAAGTTGCAACCTTCCGTCGGGATCATTTTGGCTTTGTTTTTCAAGAGTTTAACCTGTTGGATACGTTTACGTTAGAGGATAATCTCTATCTTCCGTTGGTACTTGCGGGCAAACCTTATCGGGAGATGCACGAGCGTCTTTTGCCCATTGCCGAGCAACTCGGTATAACGGAATTGTTGAAGAAATACCCCTATGAGGTTTCCGGCGGTCAAAAGCAACGGGCTGCGGTTGCAAGAGCTTTGATGACTGCACCGCGATTGATTTTGGCAGACGAACCGACCGGTGCATTGGATTCCAAAGCGACGGATGAATTGCTCCATCTGTTTTCCCGAGTGAATCGAGACGGACAAACGATCCTGATGGTCACACACTCGGTCAAGGCGGCAAGTCATGCCAATCGCATCCTGTTTATCAAGGACGGTGCGGTTTTTCATCAGATTTATCGCGGGAACAGTACCGATGAACAGCTGTATCAAAAAATTTCCGATACACTGACGATGTTGATGGCGGGAGGCGGAAATCAATGAAGATCGGGTTTTATCCTCGGTTGGCGTGGAACGGGATTTGCAAAAACAGGCGACTGTATCTTCCGTATATCCTGACCGGTGCCGTTATGGTGATGATGCATTATATTTTGTGCTTTTTGTTGGAGACTCCCGCATTGGAAAAAATGGCAGGCGGATCATTTTTAATGTCTATGTTGCCGTTGGGCTGTGTTGTGATTGCTTTGTTCTCCTTGTTGCTTCTTTGCTATACCCACTCGTTTTTGATGAAACAGCGATACCGTGAATTCGGTCTCTACCATATCCTCGGCATGGATAAGCCACACCTTGGTCGTTTGATGCTGTGGGAGACGCTTGGAACGGGAGCTATTGCGGTGACGGTCGGCGTGATTGGCGGATTGGTGTTTTCTAAATGGGCAGAATTGATCTTGCTGAATCTGCTTGGATTGGAAGTGGATTTTACCCTGAATGTCGGATGGGAATCGCTTCGGAACACAGCGGCTCTCTATGCCGGAATCTACTGCCTGCTGTCGATTGCATCGTTGTTGAGGATCAGCCGTTTCAAACCGTTGGAGATGATGCGACGCGGGCAAGTCGGAGAAAAAATTCCGAAGCTGAATTGGTTGTATGGCGCCATCGGGATCGCTTTATTGGGCTGTGCCTACTGCATGGCAGTTTTGATCGACGAACCGGCAACGGCATTGTTTGATTTCTTTCTTGCCGTGGTGATGGTTATCATCGGAACTTATCTGTTGTTTGTATCCGGTTCGGTTGCCGTTTGTCGAATGTTGCAGAAGAATCGGCGATACTATTACAAACCCAATCATTTCGTTTCGGTGTCATCCATGGTCTATCGTATGCGACGGAACGGAGCAGGTCTGGCATCCATCTGTATTTTGCTGACCATGGTGTTGGTGATGTTGACTTCTACCGCGTCTTTATATTTCGGTGAAGAGGATTCTCTCCTGAATCGGTATCCGAACGGTGTCAATATCAAAATTGATTTTGATACGATCGACGGGATCGAAGATGCAAAGCTCAATTCCGTGCGGGATGCCATTGCATCCTACGCACCGGACGGAACGGACTTGAGCGGAACACGTTATGCGGTGATGGCGGGACAGTTTACCGAGGACGGAATTCTCCTTGATTATACACATGCCGAATGGATCGACTATGATAGAGTGGGGTACTTGTATGTGATTTCCGTTGCCGATTATAATCGCATGATGGGGGAATCAAAGTCGTTGTCGGAGGACGAATGCCTGATCTATTGTAACCGCTTGACAACACAGTGGGAACGGTTTGCACCAGAGTACGGGTGCACTTACACGGTTGTCGAACGGTTGACGAGGTTTCGGGAAGACGGAGGCGCATTGGCAATGACGATGCCCAGCGTCTATTTGGTCGTTCCGGATGTATATGCTTTTACCGAACCGCTCTTCGGGCTGAAAAACGAGAGTGGATATTCTATGGTGGAATATGAGTGGATCTGCGGTTTTGATTGCGAATCTGCACAAGTCGAGATCGAAGCCGGAAACAGCATTTTTGATGTCATCGGAGGCTTTGAAGATGACAGCATTCGCTATTATCATGTGGATATTCGAGCCGTGCAAAGGGAAAGCTTTTATGAAATTTACGGCGGTCTGTTCTTTTTAGGCATGATGTTGAGCGTTGTCTTTTTGCTTGCTGCCGTGTTGATTATCTATTACAAACAGATTTCGGAAGGGTATGAGGATCAAAAACGTTTTGAATTGATGCTGAAAGTCGGTATGAGTCGGAAGGACATTCGGAAGAATATCAATTCTCAGGTTTTGACAGTGTTCTTTTTGCCGTTGCTTCTTGCAGGAATTCATCTGGCGTTTGCGTATCCGTTTGTTTCCAAAATTCTGGTGCTGTTTGCTTTTGATAATACTTTGCTGAATGTGACGGTCAATCTGATTTGCTATGGAATTTTCGGAGCTTTTTATGCCGTCGTTTACCGTTTGACATCGAGTGCCTATTATCGCATTGTCAGTCGGAGCGAGGAATAACGGGATTTTGCGGGAAGGGGATCGTTGTCGAGATCCCCTTTTTTCAAATTTCATTTGAAATTCATTTGAAAATTCAAAAAAGGGTTGACTTTTGCGGTAAAATAGGGTACAATAATAGTGTATTGTATTTTGAAAAAAGGAGGTTGCCATGATTCGGAGTATGACGGGGTTCGGGCGTTGCCGACAATTGATCGACGGGTTGGATATTACGGTTGAGATCAAATCGGTCAACAGCCGTTATTTGGATTGCAGTACCAAGATCAGTCGAGCCTACGGCTTTTTGGAAGAACGTGTCAGACCGTATTTGACGGAACGCGGGATCAGTCGCGGAAAGGTGGATGTTTGGATCTCCGTGGATGTGATGGATTCCGGTGATGTGGCGATCTCTTTGGATGACGGATATGTGCGTGGTTACCTTGCGGCACTGCGGCAATTGCGTGATACATACGGATTGAAGGATGATCTGTCGGTGATGACCGTTGCGCGAAATCAGGAGATTTTTCAAGTGCAGAAGCCGGAAGAAGATGTCGAACGAGATTGGGCACGTGTGAAAATCGTGTTGGAACAGGCGACCGATGCTTTTTTAACGGTACGTGAGCGAGAAGGATGCCGATTGGTTGCCGATATTGAAGATAAAATTGCACGAGTGCGCTCGTTGACGGAGGATTTGGAACGGTTGTCGGAGATGAACATTGCCACTTACCGCGAACGATTGGCACTGCGGATTCGAGAAGCGTTGCAGGATAATCAAATTACACCGGATGAGAATCGCTTATTGACCGAATGTGCGATTCATGCCGATAAAGTTGCCGTGGATGAGGAAATGGTGCGGTTGCGTACGCATTTTTCGGCGTTTGAAGATATTATCAGCGGCAAGGAACCGGTGGGACGAAAATTGGATTTTTTATTGCAAGAAATGAATCGTGAGATCAATACCACGGGATCCAAATGCAACGATGCCGCCATGGCACAATTGGTGGTCGATGTGAAATGCGAATTGGAAAAAATCCGCGAGCAGATTCAAAATTTGGAGTGATCCGAGAAAGGCAGAGAAGAAAAGATGAAATTTATCAATGTCGGATTTGGAAATATGATTGCTGCGGATCGGGTTGTCGCGCTTGCCAATCCGGATTCGGCTCCCATCAAGCGCTTAATTCAGGACTCCAAGGATGATGGCAGAGCCATTGACGTCACATGCGGAAGACGGACTCGTTCTGTTATCATTACGGATTCCGAACATGTGGTTCTTTCGGCGATTCAAACGGAGACCATTGCAAATCGGTTGGAGAACAACAGTAACGCCGATGAAGATCCGACCGATGAGGATTCGGAAAACGGATAAAGGAGAATCGTGATGGAAAAAGGCTTGTTGATTGTGCTTTCCGGACCTTCCGGAAGCGGAAAAGGCACGGTTCGTGCATGTTTGAACGAAATGGAGAAATTCGCTTTTTCCGTTTCGGCGACCACGCGATCCCCACGTGCGGGAGAACAAGACGGTGTGGATTATCATTTTATTTCCAAGGCGTCTTTCGAACAAAAGATCAAAGATCATGAATTGTTGGAATATACTTCCTATAATGGTCATTATTACGGTACTTTACGGGAAGAGGCGTTGTCCGTGATTGAGGGAGGAAATCACTTGCTTTTGGAAATTGAAGTGGAAGGCGCGATGAATGTTAAGCGTGCCTATCCGGAAGCGGTTTTGATCATGCTGTTACCGCCATCTTTTTCCGAACAGGAGAAACGTTTGCGCGGACGCGGGACAGAGGATGACACGGTGATTCGCGGTCGTTTGGCACGAACTCATGAAGAATTGGATTGCCTTCCCGGGTATGATTACATCGTATATAATCGTGATGTAACGGCATGCGCCGAGGATATTGTATCCATCATTCATGCTGAAAAATGTGCTGTTAAGCGACATCCGGACGCTCAAAAAAATTATTTTGAGACGGTTTGAAGAGCGAAAGAGATTGGTTAGATTGAATTTTAATTTTTTGATACAGTAAGGAGATAAAATTATGTTGCACCCCACCATTGAAGAATTGACGCACGGACAATACAATCGTTACGAGTTGGCATTGGCGACCGCCAAATGCGCACGCTTGGTGACAGATGAATATGTTCACCAGCGTGAAGCCGCGGAACGTGCCGCCGCAAGTAACAAAGAGGCTGCTGAACGTGCAAGCGGAATGGTTGAAAAGGAATTGCGTGATGAAAAGGCTGTCCATGTTGCCGTAAATTATTTGAAGGACGGCAAATATGTGATTGACCTCCATGCTTGTGACGATACCGACAGTGCTGCGGATGAACCGACCGTAACTGCGGATGAACAAGCCGACGCATCGACGGCAGAGTAAGTGCAACAGAACGGTTTGAGTCGGGTGGCTGAAGTCAGTTTGCTGGAAAATCCGTATTCCATTGACGGAGTTTATGACTATGCCATCCCACCGGAGTTGGCATCGGAGATCGTTCCTGGCGCATTTGTGACAGTGCCGTTCGGAACAGCCAATCATCGGCGGCATGGGTTGGTTGTGCAAGTGAAAGACAAATCGGATTATGAAGAACTCAAACGGATTGCGACCGTGTGTCCGGAGTTGATTTCCTTGAATTCGGAATTGTTGGGACTTTGCGGATTTATGAAGCAGAGATTGCTTTGTACGACAGGAGATGCGGTTCGTGCGATGATTCCGACCTCCATGCTGTCACGGTTGGAAACGTTTTATTCTCCGAATCCGGAACATATACCGACAGGCTCCGACGATCTTTCATCGTCGGATTTGTTCATATATGAAGCGTTGCGCAAAAGCGGACGGTTGCGGATGGAGACGTTGAGAAGTCGATTCGGTGCCGGAGTGGAGGCGGGATTGAAACGGCTTTGCAGAAATGGTTATGTGCAAAAATGTGTGGTTTTGACCGAACGTTCCGACGGAAAATACGAATATTTGTGGGATTGTGTTCCGACAAGAGAGGACGCGTATGCCTTGTTGGACGGTCGAACGGTTGATGGAAAAAAACTGACTTCCGAAAAACAGAAAAAAATTTTATTGACGTTGTTGGAAAATGACCGACCGATGACGACGGCAGAGTTGAGCGAGCGGATCGGCAACGCCGATTCTTCCTTGCAAACACTGAAAAAAAGAGGAATCATCGAAAGACGAGCGTTGCGAGTGGAACGCAATCCTTACGGAACGGTTGCTTTTTCGGGACAAGCTCCCATTCGATTGAATGAAGAACAATCGAATGCTTTGGAACGGTTGACCGAGCTTGCTTTTTCCGATGAGGCAAAGGCGGCACTGTTATACGGTGTGACTGGGAGCGGAAAAACATCGGTCATGCTCTCTTTGATTGATCGGTTGCTGGCGCATCAAAAGGGTGTGATCGCGTTAGTACCGGAGATCGCACTCACGCCGCAACTTGTTTCCGTATTTTGCGGCAGATATGGAACGCGTGTTGCGGTGATCCATTCCGCCTTATCGGCGGGAGAACGGTATGACGCATATCGGCGCATCCGTGAGGGACGTGCCGATGTGATCATCGGCACACGTTCTGCCGTTTTTGCGCCGGTGCAAAATTTGGGTGCGATTATCATCGACGAGGAACAGGAGTCCTCGTATAAATCCGATCAAAATCCGAAATACCATGCCAGAGATATAGCGAGATACCGTTGTGCCGCCAACCGGGCTTTGATGGTATTGTGTTCGGCGACTCCCTCGTTGGAAAGTTATCACAAAGCTAAGGAAGGCGTCTATACATTGCTTCGTTTGACGCACCGATATGGCGATGCCGAACTGCCGAACGTGATGATCGTCGATCGGCATCGGGAAGCGGGTGCCGGAAATTTATCACCGATCGGTGAACGGATGGCGCAAGAACTTTGCCGCGTTTATGAGCGTGGGGAACAGGCAGTTCTGTTCCTCAATCGGCGTGGGTACAATCATTTTTTGAGTTGCAGAAGTTGCGGCGAGACCGTAACTTGTTCTTCTTGTTCGGTTGCGATGACTTATCATACACGGCGAGGAACTTACAGCGACGGCGATCTGGTTTGTCACTGGTGCGGTCGTCGTATGCCGGTACCGCAAACATGCCCATCTTGCGGTTCGACGCATATTGCACGCATGGGATTTGGGACGCAACGCGTCGAAGAAGAGATTGCCGGCTTGCTTCCGCATGCGCGATTGTTGCGGATGGATACGGATACCGCATCCTCCAAGTTCGCATACGATGAGATGTTGGCTGATTTTCGCGCACATCGTGCCGATATTCTTCTGGGAACGCAGATGGTAACAAAAGGTCATGATTTTCCGGATGTGACATTGGTTGGTGTTCTTTCTGCCGATATGTCTTTGTACTTGGATGATTATCGAGCATCGGAACGTACATTTTCCATGTTGACGCAGGTTATCGGACGTGCCGGCAGAGGAAACAAGGCGGGGTTGGCAGTCATTCAAACCGACCATCCGGAACATGAGATCATTCAATTGGCTTGTGCGCAAAATTATGACGCTTTTTATGAGCGGGAAATCCGAATGAGAAAACTGTTGCTGTTTCCGCCGTTTTGCGATATTGCCTTGCTAACGGTCACGGGTGTGCGTGAAAGTGAAGTGTTGCGTTCTTCAACGGCAATGGCTGAAAGGATGGCGGTGATGCTGGAAGAGGCTTATCGGGATGTGGAAATGCTTCGCTTTGGTCCGTTTGAAGCTCCGGTATATCGTGTTGACAATCAGTATCGGATGCGTATGGTGATCAAATGTCGCTTGAATAAAAGAACGTTGGCAATGTTTTCCGATCTGCTGTGCTTTTTCGGGCAAAAGATCAGTAAAACGGTACAGTTGAGCATGGATTTCAATCCATCCAACTTATAGATTTCCGTACAACGATGCCGATCGGACAGAATGGAATGATCGGGCATCGATTTACAAAGTACCATTGTGTAAAAAGAGGTGTAGAATATGGCAAAGTTAAAAATTGTGCAGTATGGGGATGAGATTCTGAGAAAGGTCTGCCGTCCTGTCGAACAAGTCACTCCGCGCATCGTCACATTGTTGGATGATATGGCTGAAACCATGCGTGCGGCTGACGGATGCGGATTGGCGGCACCACAGGTCGGTATTTTGCGTCGAATCGCGGTTGTCGAGACTGAACCCGGACAATTGATCGAACTGATCAATCCGAAAATCGTGGCGTTTGCCGGAGAACAGCAAGAGCAGGAGGGATGCCTTTCGATTCCCGGTCGTTGGGGCATTACCAAGCGTCCGCGTTATGTGACCGTTCATGCTTTGGATCGGTACGGAGAGCCGTTCGAGCTTAGTGCCGAGGATTTGTTGGCGCGTGCACTGTGCCACGAGATTGATCATTTGGATGGCAAACTGTTTATTGATAAGATCATAAAGGATGTGGAATGATGCGAATCTTATTTATGGGAACTCCGGATTTTGCGCTGTTTTCTTTGCGTGCACTGGTGGAAGCGGGAGAAGATGTCGTTGCCGTTGTGACACAACCGGATAAACCGCGGGGGCGCGGTTATGTTTTGACTCCGCCGCCGGTGAAAGTATTTGCGGAAGCAAACGGTCTGCCTGTTTACCAGCCGACAACGTTGCGCGGGGAGGCGTTTGCAACGCTTTTGGAGACATTGCGTCCGGAAGTGATCATTGTGGTCGCATACGGAAAGTTATTACCCCCCAATGTTTTGGACTATCCTCGTTACGGGTGCATCAATGTTCACGGTTCGTTGTTACCGGAATATCGCGGTGCCGCACCGATGCAACGTGCGATCATTGACGGAAAAACAGAAACCGGTATTACCACCATGCGCATGGCTGAAGGATTGGATACCGGGGATATGTTGTTGTGCGGGCGGGTATTGATCGAGCCGAACGATAATTTTGAATCGGTGCATGATAAGCTCGGTGTTTGCGGTGCCGATGTTTTGATGAAAACATTGGCTTTGCTCAAAACAGACGCTTTGGTTCCGCATCGGCAGGATGAGGCTTTGGCGACTTATGCCGCAAAAATCGAAAAGAAAGATTGTCGCATCTGTTTTTCCAAGCCGGCGGGCGATGTGCATAATCTGATTCGCGGACTGTCCCCCATGCCGCTTGCGTTTACGGATTTGCCGGACGGGAAGATCTTAAAGGTGGCTGAGAGTGAGGTGATCTGCCGGTGCGGTGAACTTGCTCCTGCCGGTACGGTACTTTCTTTGGAAGATGGGAAGATCACGGTTGCATGCGGAAGCGGATCGGTCGCACTTTTGTCCGTGCTTCCGGAAGGAAAAAAGCGGATGCGTTCCGCCGATTTTATCAATGGCAGAAAACTATCGGTCGGTGATGTTTTGGGGGCATCGGATGTTTTCGATGTACGTCGGAATGTGTGACCTCATTGCAGAGGGGAGCAGTATGGCTGAATTATCGAGTTTATTGGAGTTGAAAACAACGCAGGGACGGATCCTTGGCGTGGATTTCGGTGATGTCCGCACAGGACTTGCAGTATCGGATGTCGGTCGTTTTTTGGCATCCGGCATCGGCTGTGTTTCGCCCGGAGGAATCGAAAAAACAGCTGAACGCGTTGCGCAGGAGGCGGTCAAGCTGTGTGCGGTTGCCGTTGTGGTGGGATTGCCGAAAAACATGGACGGTTCCGAAGGATTTCGTGCCGAACGTTGTCGGGAATTTGCCGGATTATTGTCTGCACGGTTGAACAATGTTCCCGTTGCAATGATCGATGAGCGAATGACGACCATGAGTGCGTCACGGTATCTGAATGAGACCAATACGCGCGGGCAAAAACGAAAAGGCGTCATTGATACATTGTCTGCCCAGATCATTTTGCAAAATGCCCTGGATCGCTTAAAAAATGCCGATTCGTTGCCGCGATGAATCGGAGCGAAGCCGCAATCAAGTTTCGGAGGATTTGATAAAATTGATATGATGAAACAATTACCCCCACCGCGCATTGCCGCCGTGCACGATCTTTCCTGTGTAGGCAGATGCGCATTAACGGTGATTCTCCCAACCCTATCGGTCATGGGGTATCAGACCGTTCCGATCCCGACAGCTCTGCTGTCTTCCCATACCGGCGGATTTGACGATCTGTATTTTCGAGATCTGACATCGGACATGTATGAGATCTTATCGCATTTTGAACGGTTGAACTTGTCTTTTCGTGCGATCTATACGGGCTTTCTCGGAAGTGAGGGGCAGATTCACACGGTACAGCGGTTGATCGAACGATTCGGAACTTGTCCGGATGAGAGCGGTCAATCTCCGTTGATCCTGATTGATCCGGTCATGGGAGACGACGGCGTCCTGTACTCTACTTATACGGTACAACTTGCCGACGGAATCCGTGAATTGAGCCGCTTTGCGCATGTTTTGACACCGAATTTAACGGAAGCCTGCTTATTGACGCGGACACCTTATCGGGATACGTCCCGCATGGAGCCGAATGAGGCACGCATGTTTGTACGAACGCTGATCGCCGGTTTGCGATTGATTTGCAATGCTACGATTGTCATAACGGGAATCGTTTTATCGGACGGTACCATTGCCAATGCGGCAACGGACGGAGAAGATATTTGTTGGATCGTTCGGCGACAATTGGGGGCGTCGTATCCCGGAACCGGTGATGTTTTCGCCTCGGTTTTGTTGGGACGATTGTTGGCAGGATGGACAACGGAGGCAGCAGTTGCATCGGCGGCTGATTTTGTGGGAGAGTTGATCTTGGCATCTTCCTCTGTCGAGTCACCGACGAGAATGGGTGTGGCTTTGGAGCCGCATTTGAAAAATTTGATTCCATAATTTGGTAAAAGCAGAAAGGAGTTTGCTATGCCGAACAGTCGTACTCCGCGTCTGATTGGACGAATTGTTAAAATCACGGCAACGTTGCTGATCTTTTCGGTCTGCGGCGTGTTGCTATGGCGCATTTTTTCGTCGGGAGATCCCGATTCCGTGAGCGTTTTGCGCGTCAATGAACGAACCTATGCCGCTTATGATGTGTATGGGGAGGACATGCTGTTACAATATCAAAATCAATCCACCATTACACGCGGTGAAAATAATGCCGGATATTTTTCGGTGACACAGTATGTTTTTATTCCGCAAGCCGACCAGGTACAATTGGTTTTTCGTTATAATAACAGTACCATTCGGAATTTGGCATCGGACTATGAATTGGAAGCGGTTCCGGATAAGTCGGAGACGTTGTTTGATGTCACATTGGTTTTGACAGAAGATCTGACACCGGAAGATCGTTCGGATAATACCGATCGTTCCAAGTTAAAAGAGACACGCTGTTTTGCAACGGTTGCCGACACGTTCCGCGATGAAACTTCACTTTATACTTACTATCGTTTTGTTTTTGACAATGTGCATGTGGATGAATTGACGGTCGGCGTTTTTGCCGATATTTACTATGTCGGAGATATTGATTATGACCGTGAACCCTATGGTGCCCTCTGCCTTTACGACGACGAGTCTGAATGGATCAGGAAAAAGTTGACGGATCGGGATGTGGCAGCACTCAAACAATTTTCCGTTGGGCAGTAAAAAATTGGATATTGGATATACCACATTTGAAAAAAGGAGACCTGCAAAATGTTAAGAAGAGAAGAGATTCGGATTCGTGACCCATTTGTTTTGACAGACCGCGCGAACGGATGCTACTATATGTACGGCACCACCGCGTTGGAAATCGGCGGTATCGGCGCAAAAAATTCTTTTGCCGTTTACAAAAGTCGTGACTTGGAATGCTTTGAAGAACCTGTGATCGTTTTTCAAGCCGAAGAAGGACATTTTTGGGCAACGCGGGATTTTTGGGCACCGGAAGTCCATGCTTACAATGGGAAATACTATTTGTTCGGAAGCGGAATCGCAGACGGTGTTTGTCGAGGCACCAACGTGTTTGTTTCCGATACGCCGGACGGACATTTTACGCCGGTTGCCAATCATGCTCTGACGCCCCCGAATTGGGAGTGTTTGGATGGGACGCTGTTCGTCGAGGATGGAATTCCGTACATGGTGTTTTCGCACGAGTGGGTGCAAGTGGGAGACGGCGAAATCTGTGCCGTTCAACTGTCGGAGGATCTGACCGCTTCCGTCGGCGAACCGTTCCTGTTGTTTCATGCTTCGGACGATCCGCATGTCACCGCAATCAACGGAGCGGACAGCGGACAGTATGTGACGGACGGTCCTTTTCTGTTCCGTGAAAACGGAAAACTGAAGATGATCTGGTCCAGCTTTTCTCATGGTAAGTATGCGGTTTTGGAAGCTGAGAGCGATTGCTTACGCGGTCAGTGGACGCATCGCGGGAGCCGCTTTGATTTTGACGGCGGACATGCGATGTTGTTTGAAACATTGCAGGGAGAGCGGATGATCTCTTTGCATCGTCCGAATCATCCTGCGGGGGCGGAACGCGCATTTTTCTGTCGTTATTAAGTCATGCTGAGGTAAAGCGTTTTCAAACAACGCTTGGGAAGGAGCAAGATGTGGAGAATCCGAGAAAAATCGCCTGGGAAGTATTGAATCGGTGTACATCGGCTGAACAGTATTCCAATCTTGCATTGGATGCTGCTATCAAACGTGCCGATTTGACGGATGCCGATCGCGGATTGTTGACTGTTTTGGTCTATGGTGTCCTTGAAAAGATAGTGACATTGGATGCTTGCATCGATCACTTGAGTGATCGAGGTGTTGATCAAATTTCGGTCGATGTACGCAATTTGTTGCGATTGGGGCTGTATCAAATGGCTTTTTTGGATCGCGTCCCGGATCATGCCGCTGTGAATGAAACGGTTTCCTTGGCGCCGAAGCGTGTGAAAGGGTTTGTCAATGCTATCTTGCGAAATTTTGCAAGATGCGGTAAAAAAATTCCATTGCCCGACCGTGCAACCAATCCGATGCGTTGGTTGGCAGTCAAATATTCCTGTTGCGAGCCGTTATGCCAACGATTTGCAGACGTGTACGGGATGCAACGCACCGAGGCATTATTGGAAGCATTCGGAACGGTTCCGACATTGACTTTGCGTACCAACACGTTGTTGATCTCCCGTGAGAAGCTGATGGAAAGCTTGCGGCAATGCGGGATCAATGTTGTTCCTACTGCACGTAGCCGATCGGGCATCCATGTGTTGGATCGGGTACCGGTCACTGCACTTTGCGGCTTTGAAGAAGGGCTGTTTTTTGTGCAAGATGAGGCTTCTCAACTTTGCACGGAGGCATTGGAGGCTCGTCCCGGAATGTCTGTTTTGGATTGTTGCGCCTGTCCGGGGTCCAAATCATTTGGGATTGCGGTGGATATGGAAAATCGTGGGCAAATCGTTTCCTGTGATCTGCATAAAAGCAAGCTTTCGTTGGTTGAAAATGGTGCAAAACGGTTGGGTGTATCTATTTTGCAAACGGAGGCGCGAGATGCACGGGAAAACAGGGACGATTGGCAGAAGAAGTTTGACCGTGTGTTGTGTGATGTACCGTGTTCCGGATTTGGCGTGGTGTCCAAAAAGCCGGAACTACGGTATAAGGATCCGCTCAATTGCGTCGGTTTGCCGGAGATTCAGATGGCGATCTTGCGGCAAGCGGCTGAATTTGTCAAATCGAACGGTCGCCTGGTGTATTCAACTTGTACGTTGTTGCCAGAAGAGAATGAGTTATTGACCGCGCATTTTTTGTCGGAACACCGAGAATTTGTCTTGCAATCGCAATGTACGCTTTATCCGGATACGGATGGAACGGACGGCTTTTTCTTTGCCGTCATGGAAAAAGTTTCTCCATGATGCAACGAAATCCAAAGCATTGTGTTTTCGTATAAAGCAATGATTTTTTCACATACTGAAAAGGAGAAATAACAATGGAGTCAACAAACGAGCGGCGGGAGTTGCTGTCTTGCTTTCCGGAAGAGTTGGCAACGTGGATGACCGAACATGGAGAACCGCGCTATCGTGTGAAACAATTGTTCACGCAATTGCATCGGGGTTGTTCTCCGTGGGAGATGACCAATCTCGGAAAACGGTTGCAAACCGAGTTGGAAGCACATTTTGTATGGCATTTGCCGACCGTGGAGCAAAAATTGGTTTCCGCTTTGGATGGTACTGTGAAATATTTATTCGGCTTGACTGACGGAAATTGCGTGGAAAGCGTGGTGATGAAGTATGATCACGGTAATACCATCTGCATTTCTTCGCAAGTCGGATGCCGCATGGGATGTAAATTTTGCGCCTCTACGATCGGTGGGCGGGTGCGCAACCTGACTGCCGGCGAGCTGTTGGGTCAGGTCATTACGGCACAAAAAGATTGCGGGGAGCGCATTTCCAATATTGTTATGATGGGGATTGGCGAGCCGTTGGATAATTACGACAATGTACTGCGCTTTTTGCATTTGGTGAATCATGAAGACGGTTTGAACATCGGATACCGGCACATTTCCCTCTCTACTTGTGGGTTGGTGGATGGCATCCGGAAGTTGATGGAGGAGAATTTACCCATTACGCTTTCCATTTCCCTTCATGCACCGGATGATAAAACTCGATCTGCAATCATGCCGATCAACAATCGTTACGGTGTAGAGGAGTTGTTGAATGCCTGTCGGGATTATTATGCCCGCACGGGACGGAGAATTTCATTTGAATATACATTGATTGCCGAAAAAAACGATGCCGTGTCGGATGCGCAAAAATTGGCACGGGTGTTGAATGCGCATTTGCGTACACGCACCGAGACCATGCCCATCCATGTGAATTTGATTCCCGTGAATGAAGTGTCGGAAACGGGATTCCGAAAATCCGGGCGGGAAGCCGTTGCTGCGTTTGCCGATGTGTTGGAGAAAAACGGAATTCGAGCTACGGTACGTCGCCGTCTTGGTTCCGATATCAATGCATCTTGCGGTCAGCTTCGACGTGCTGCAATGAACGACCGATCCGTGAAGACGCAAAGTTAGAAAGTTTGATCTTTCCGTTGCGTTTTACATATCAAAATGAGAGGGACGATATGGAAAGACGAAACGGAAAGCAGTTGGTAAGGTCATGGCAGTTGTCTGCCGTATTTTCTGCATTGCTGTTTGTGGCGATGTTGTGGGTCGTGTTAGACAGCCTGTTTGCTTTTTCGGAAGATGCGCATCTGTATGAAGTTAAGATTCCGGATTTTTGCGGTTTGAAAGAGGAGGAACTGACTTTTTCGGACTGGATGGATGTCCGCATTGCATATCGATATGATGATGAAGTTCCGGTGGGCATTGTTTTGCGTCAATCGCCGCGCGCGGGAAGTGCAAGGAAGTTGTCGGCACAACATCCGCGTTGCGGAATTGCTTTGGTTGTCAGTCTCGGCACGGATTGTATTCCTTTGCCGAATGTGGCAGGTCAAGATGTCCGCGCGGCAACGGAATTGTTGCGTGCAAATGGATTTGCCGTTGAAACGGTTTTGGAAACCGGACCGTATCCGGAAGGCTCGGTTTTGGAGAGTGAGCCATGTGCCGGTACGATGTTGCAACGCGGCGGAACGGTGATTCTGACGGTGAGTGCGGGAGAACCGACGCAAACGGTGACGGTACCGGATGTATGCGGTCTGTCACGAGGAGACGCATTGATTCGGTTGTGGTTGAGCCGTTTGGCTGTGGCTGAAGTGGTGGAAGAAGATTCGGATGTTGAAGGTGGATCTGTCATTCGGCAAAGTTATCAACCCGGAACCGTTGTTATGGCGGGAACCAAAGTGACGATCTATGTTTCGCGTGAGAACGAATCAAACGATTCCAATGAAGAATAAATCGGTGAGGAGAATTCTATGTATCAAGGATACGGAAGAGTGATCGGCAGTAACGGCGGACTGTTTACGGTGCGATTATCGTCCAAAGGGGAGGGAATGTCCGATGCCCCGTTGGATGGTTTGACAGCAACGGGACGCGGGCGGGGGAACTTACACCGCCACGGTTCCTTGCTGGTGGGGGATATGGTGGAAGTTTGTTATGATGATACGGCTTTTTCCGTTCTTGACGGAAAAATCGTCCCAGCATCCGATGGCACCGGTTTTACGATCCATCGCATTGTCGCACGAAAAAACGGATTGATTCGTCCTCCGATGGCAAATTTGGATATTCTTTTTGTGACGTTTGCCGCAACCGCACCGATTCCCAGAACGGAGACTGTCGATCAGTTGATTGCAATTGCCGAATTTCACGGGATCGAACCGATCATTGTTGTCACCAAAAGCGATTTGGCACCCGATACAGCCGATTCCTTGGCTGATATTTATCGGCATGCCGGATTTACCACATTTGTCACGGGCATGGGAGCAGAGGATGAGACACTGCGCTTGAAGGAGTATGTGCAAACGCGATTGAATGACGGGACCGGGAAGATCGCGGCATTTTCCGGTGCTTCCGGCGTCGGAAAATCGACGTTGCTCAATCGGTTGTTTCCGCAACTCGGATTAAAAACCGGTGAAATCAGTCGGCGTATCGAACGCGGAAAAAATACGACGCGTACCGTGGAGTTGTATCCCGTTTCCGATCAGGCAACGTGTGGATATATTGCCGATACGCCGGGCTTTACCATGCTGGATTTTGAACGATTTGATTTTTTTGAAAAAGAGGATCTGCCGGCGACTTTTCGTGAGTTTGTTCCTTACATCGGTACTTGTCGCTATACCAAATGCTCCCATACCAAAGAGGAAGGTTGCGCCGTTTTGGATGCGGTTCGGCGCGGCGAGATTGCCCCTTCCCGACATCGAAGTTTTGTTGCTTTGTACGAGGTCTTGAAAAAGAAGACAAAATGGTAGCGCAGAGCCATGCCTTTGAATCCGGAAAACCGCCGGTCGTTCTCCTCTATAAGGGAGAACGACCGGCGGTTTTTGATATTGCCATCAAAAGATGTTTAAGGCTTGACAAATTCGCGATAAATGGAATTCAATGCTTTTTCCAAGTCGTGTTCTTCTACACCGATGATAATGTTCAATTCGCTGGAACCCTGATCGATCATACGGATGTTAATTCCGGCTGACGAAATTGCCGAAAATACGCGAGCCGCAGTTCCTTTGGCTTTGACCATGCCGCGACCGACAACGGCGAGCAGTGCCAATCCGTCTTCGATCACAACGCTGTCCGGATGGACGCGCTTGTTGATGGAAGTTAAAATGCGTTCCCGTTTGTTTTCATCTTTCAGAGTCGAGGTCGCGACAATTACGCCCATGGTGTCAACTCCGGACGGAAGGTGTTCAAAGGAAATATCGTTGTCTTCCAATACGTCCAAAATCCGTCTGCCAAAGCCGATTTCGGAGTTCATCATGTCTTTTTCGACGTTAATGACGGAGAACCCGCGTTTGCCGGCAATTCCCGTGATGATACATTTGGTATCGTATTCCGACGTTCCGGAGACGATCATGGTACCGGGGGCATCCGGATCATTGGTGTTGCGAATGTTGATTGGGATTCCGGCATAACGAACGGGGAAGATTGCATCTTCATGCAGGACAGAGGCACCCATGTAGGAAAGCTCACGCAACTCACGATAGGTAATGGTTTGAATGGGAATCGGATTTTCGACGATGCGCGGATCTGCCATCAGACAGCCGGAAACATCAGTCCAGTTCTCGTAGAGATCTGCGTCTGCCGCACGAGCTACAATGGAACCGGTAATGTCGGAACCTCCGCGACTGAATGTTTTGATGGTTCCGTTCGGCATGACGCCGTAGAATCCGGGAATAACGGCGTTGCGGTGTTTTTTCAATTCTTCTTGCATTGCGGCATTGGTCTTTTCATCATCATATGCACCGTTTTCGCGGAAAAAGACGACCTGCTCGGCGTCGATAAAGTCATAGCCCAAATACTTGGCAAGGATCAAAGAGTTAAGATATTCTCCGCGGCTGGCGGCAAAGTCCTGACCGGAGCGATGTGTAATGGCGTTTTGGATATAATCCAATTCTCCGGATAGATCGTAATTCAGACCAAGTCCCGTGATGATGTTGTTGTAGCGTTCCTTGATTTTTTCGTACAGTACCGAAATATCGGCTCCCTCGCGTACCAGCTCGTAGCATTGGTACAGCATATCGGTTACTTTTACATCATCCTTACATCTTTTGCCGGGGGCAGACGCAACGACAAAACGGCGATCCGGATCAGCCTGTATGATTTCGGCAACGCGGCGGAAGTGTTCGGCATCAGCCAAAGAAGTGCCGCCGAATTTTACAACTTTCATTCCCATGGTAGGTTCCTTTCCTGTCTTTGTCGGACAGTATTGTAATGTGTCACCTTATTATTATACGAAATTAGAACGGATTTGTCAAGAGAAAATCGAAAAAAACGGAATTTTGCTTGTAACTTTATCGTCAAACGAAAGACATTTCATGCGTTTGCAGGAAGTATAAAAGCTCAAAAATGAAATTGACTAAGAAAAAATCATTCATACGATCTCCCACACCATAATTGGCATTCAGTCGCAAACGGACGTTAAATTTGTACCAAAGTATATTGTGCAAACAAGGGCGGCAAGAAATTCGATCAAATACACAATTGATCGTAGACAAGAACAGATGAAACGTTATTTGCGCCGCGTGCTGTAAAGCACGGAGGATGGATTTGTTTTTATTACCGATGTGTCAATTCAACGAGAACCCCTTCCGTCACACTTGCGTGTGCGGCGCAACGCGCCTTCTCCCACTACAAGGGAGGCTGAAAAGTGTTACCGAACGGTGTAGCGTATCGTGTTTTCCACCGTCGATGTAGTATGTTTTTGTTTCGAAATGATAGATTTGCTTCTATCTATTGATGAAAGCTTGACTTATAGGAGCCTCCCCTGTAGGGGAGGAAGCCATGCAAAGCATGGCAGGAGGGGTTTATTACCGGCATGTCAAAGAAAAATCCTTCCGTCAGACTTTGCCTGCGGCGCAACGCGCCTTCTCCCGCTACAGGGGAGGCTGAAAAGAATACAAAAAATTTTTTTGAGAATTTTCTCAAAAAGGATTGACAGCGTTGCAAAAATGTGATAGAATGAGCATGAGAAAAGTTTACAATTTGACACTTGACAGGAGGCTGCACGGCGTGTACAATTTTCAGACAGACAGACAGACAGACAGACAGACAGACAGACAGACAGACAGACAGA
>CAZUYA010000026.1:0-23892 GCA_964624685.1 uncultured Ruminococcus sp.
ATCCAACCGATGCGATACAGCAACCGACTGAACAAAAGAGACAAAACAGCAGGTAAAACAAAACAAATCAAAACCAACCCCAGCCAATCAAACGCCGTCACCGTGTCCGGATAAGAACCGCCGAACCACCCCAATAGGATACCGATCGGTCCCAACAGACCACAAGTTCCCATGCCGGAATTGATAGCCGCACCATACATTTTCAGTCCGAAGACACAAGTTGCAAGCGGTCCCGTGATGGCAGAAGTCAAGGTTGCCGGGATCCAAATGCGCGGATTTCGGATAATGTTCGGCATTTGCAACATGCTGGTACCGATTCCCTGCGACAATAACCCGCCCCACTTGTTCTCGCGAAAACTCATAACGGCAAATCCGACCATCTGCGCGCAACATCCGGCAACAGCGGCACCTCCCGCCAAAGCCAATCCGGCATAATCCAAATTCATCAGATTTCCGGCTTCATCCAAAATCGGCATCCCAGACAGCCCGATTGCCGCGCAAATCGCCGCCGAGCTGATGGGAAGCGTCAACGCCATACCAATCACGACTGATACGATAATTCCCATCAACAAAGGTTGTTGCGTGGTTGCCCAACCGATAAATTGACTGACAAGTCCAACCAAATTGCCGATGTAAGGTGCGCAAAACACACTCAACAATCCCCCGGTGAGCAAGGTAACAAAAGGCGTAACCAAAATATCCACACGCGTTTTTTTGGATACCAACATCCCCACTTCAGCGGCAACGATTCCGATCAACAAGACAGCTAACGGTCCTCCCGCACCGCCGTTGAGATTGGCAAGATAGCCGACTGCCGCACAGGAATAGACTACCAAGGGGGAAGCTTGCAAGGATACGGCAATTGCCACCGCCATCGCCGCACCGGCAACAGCCTGCGCGCCTTTTCCGATGACAGACAAGACCGAAAGTCCGGGGATCATTCCAAACGTATTGAAAATGGTACCGATCAAAAGGGATGCAAACAATCCCATTGCCATTGCCCCCATGGCATCAATGAAATACCGCTTGGCATATTTTTTCAACGTCTCTTTCATTCCAAAGTCCCTCCGTTACCTCAACGATAATATACGTAATAAACAATGATGGTGCGTTCCCGCCCATCGTGTTCCAAATCCGGTGCGGTGATCACCACACCGTCCTTGGAAAGCAATTCCCATGCCTGCATCTGCTCAATCTTACAGCGCATCAACACATCGGAAGAAGCAAACACCAACAACTCGTCATCACGGATATTTAATCCACCGTTTTTGCCGATGACTTCATCCACATTGTTGATTTTTTCCGTCACATATCGAATGTGATGGTGGCTCATTTGCTTTGCCATTTCCCAACGGTATTGTTTGCTGTTGGGATCTTTTTTTCTTGAAAACAGTCGAAACATTCGTCTTTCCTTTCTTCCTTATCGACATTCTTAAAATGAAACATCGGCATCGCCAACCAAAAAGGCTTTTGCCGCAAGATACTCCCGTTGCAATTGTTGCGCTTCCTCGGATGTCGGATCAAAATGTGATCGACGCAACGCGCGCAACATAATATTTTTCGGTGTTTCCTCCGGATCGATCAACTCCAGCGCACAGACGGAATATCCATGCGCCTCCAGCCGTTTTAATCGCAAAGCATCGGTCGCGGCATCACAAAATTTTTGTCGCAACATCGAATGTTCGGCAATAAAAGACAAGGAAGGACACGCCAAGGTATGATTCATCTCATGGTGACAGCACGGGGTGGAAAGAATAACTTCACTTTCCCACGCCATTGCCCGATTCAATACCAAATCCGTAGCAACATCGCAAGCGTGTAAAGAGATCACCAAATGGACATGTTCTCCCGCATCGTATTCTTTCACATCGCCGCACAGAAATTCCAAACCGTCAAACTGCAATTTTTGCGCAACGGCACGACAATCGGCGATCACATCCGATTTCAAATCCACTCCGGTCATCCGAACGGTCAACCCCAAAACATTGACAAAATAATGATATACAGCAAAAGAAAGATAGCTTTTTCCGCAACACAGATCACAGATTCGTAATGTTCGATCCTTCGGAAGCCGGTCTGAACAATCCCGAATCAATTCCAAAAAACGATTGATCTGGCGAAACTTCGATTGCTTCTTATCCTTCACTCGACCGTTTTCATCACTCACGCCAAGTAAGCGCAAAAACGGTTCATCCCCATGCAAAATATACTGCTTTTCCAAATTGTTTCCATCAACGTCCGTGGATTGCATCGCCGCACTTTCCAATACACGGTGTAAGCGATCACCTCCCAACAATATCGTTTTGCCGCTTTTGGAAGAACGCAATTCACACTCCCCGACCGTTGTGAACAGATTGACCTGCGCAAACGCATCACATAACTCACCAAATCGCTTCGCATTGTCCGTTTCGATATTTTCATGCAGTGCCTTGTGATCTGTCCGCAAAGTCTCGGCTTGTACAAGCGTCCTGCCTCCGATCCTGCGCAAGGTCATGCACATCCGAACGGACAAACTGTCTTTCGGTTTGGAAAACACCGCTTTTTTCAGCAATCCTTTTCTTGCCGCCATTGAGATCAACGTTCCCATCTGTACTTGTTGCGCCGACTCGTTTTTCCGTTGTTCCATTCTAACGTTCCTTCTCTTTTGATGATTTATTTTTGCTTACCAAACAGGCGGGAAAGTTCAAGTTTGAGTTCTTTACCCGCGCGCATCCGCTTCAAATTTTCACGGTGACCGTAGACCACAAAACACGCCGTAATCACTGCCATGGCACCGTTCAATCCGCGATTTGCGAATGCCGTTAAAATCAACGGATACAATAATGCCGTCATACAGGTTCCGAAAGAAACCATCCTCGTTCCGATCGTTCCGATCAAAAAGATAACAAACAAGATCAAAGCGGTCAGCGGACTGATGACCAGTGCCGCCATAAGCAGTGCGGTTCCGCCCTTTCCGCCGCGCAAACGGAAAAACGCAGGATACATTCCGCCAAAGACGACAAAGAATCCGGCAAGCGCACCGCCGTTCACTTCCCAAATCAATCTACCGAACCAAACCGCCGCCGAAACCAATACAAATTCAGCCGCCAAATCCAACAGTGCCGCTTTTTTTCCGTACACGCGCAACAGGTTTGCACATCCTGCATTCCCGCTTCCGTAATCCCGCACGTCGGTCCCATACAAACGTTTGGAAATCCAAACAGCCGGTAACAAACTGCCCAACAAATACGGAACAACCATGCACAGCAAAGCTCCGAAAATATTGATCACCCCGCCGATCAAAGCCGAGTCCGAACAAAAAGTCGTTACCAACCAATCCACCAAATTCCAAGTCTTTTCAATCGAAACAGATTCGGTTGCCGCCAACATCATAACATTCATGGAATACCTCCGTCAAAACAGCTCGATCAACTCCTTCGTGCTGTTTGTAAAATCATAAAAAGTGCCGTCGTTACGAATACACCCCATATCCTCGATCCGGCAACCGTATTTTCCGGATTGATAGATTCCGGGTTCAAACGTAACCACATGTCCTCTTTGCAATACGCTATCCTCGCGCGCCGCAGGAGACAGCCGCGGATTTTCATGAACGAACATCCCGACACCGTGTCCCAAGGAATGACCGAAACATCCTTCATAACCGGCATCATAAATAATATCACGTGCAATGCTGTCCAACTTTCGACACGCAATACCTTCGGCTGCTGCCTCCAAAGCCGCGCATTGTGCTGTCAAAACCGTATTGTATAACCGTTTCATGTCTGCATCGGCGCGACCAAGTACCACAGTGCGAGTCATATCGGCACAATAGCCATCCACACGCGCACCGTAATCCATGGTTAAAAAACCTTTTTCCAATTTACAATGCCGCGGAACACCGTGCGGTCTGGAAGAATTGCTCCCGGAAACCGCAATCGTTGAAAATGCCAACCCCTCGGCACCGTTGCGCCGCATAAAATATTCCAATTCCAATGCAACTTCGATTTCGGTCATCTCCGGTTGTATCCACCGGATAATGTGAGAAAAAGCGGCATCGGTCAATGCCTGTGCGCGAGCAATGGCATCCAACTCCGCATCATCCTTATACAATCGAAGTTCGGACAGCATCTCCGATGCACCTCCCGTCAATGTATATCCGTTCAATTTTTCACAATATTTCTTGTATTCGGCACAAGACAGCGAAGCATCCTCCGTTGCGACCGTGCGGCAATGATGAGATGCCAACAAGCCGCCAATACAAGCCAATTGCCCTTCTTCCGGTATGAGAACTTCCAACTCGGAAGAAGTCTTGGCACGTGCCGCTTCCGCATATCGAAAATCCGTCAGCAGATATGCCGACGTTTGCGTGACAAAGACCAATCCGTCATCAAAATCAAATCCGGAAAGATACCGTTGATTGAGCGAATCCGAAACAATCGCGGCATCGTAACCGCGTTCCGCAAGCATGTTTTGAAATTTTTGTAAATGTGACATAAACAGTCTCCTTTGCTTCATTGCTTTTCATTATAACACAAAATCCTGCAAAAGTACAGTCTTTATAAAAAATTTTTTTGAAGCACGAAATTCCGACAAAATTAACGTCCTATCAGCGATATAATAAAGACATGAAACAGGAGGGGGTTATGGTACGGGAAGTTTACATTGATCTGTATTTTTTGATCAACACCAGTATGAATCTGCTTTGCTTAATGATAACGGCATCCTTATTACATCGACGCGTCCGGCGTCTGCGTGCACTGTTTGCTGCGGCAGTCGGCGGACTGTATGCCGCCCTTGCGTTAATTTTCGGTACTGCCGGCATCATTGAGTTTGTGAGTGATATTTCCATCGCTTTTCTGATGTGTACCATCACATTTGTTTCCTCTGCCATGGGTTTTCGGAAATTGTTGCAATGTACGTTGGTTCAAGCATTGACTTCCATGGTTTTGGGTGGCATCATGACCGCTTTGTACTCCTTGCTCAATCAATTGGATCTGCCGCTGGAATCCTTGCAAGGAGACGGACTTTCCGTTTGGAGTTTTGCATTGCTCACAGCTGTTGCCGGAATTGCAACCGCCCGCGGCGGACGGTTGTTTGGATTATCCGGGAAGACAAAGAGCGTCAACCTGATTGTCGTCCTGTTCGGTCATGAAGTCACACTCCGTGCAATGGTCGATTCCGGAAATCTGTTACGAGATCCCGTCAGCGGGAGAAGCGTCATCCTAACGGATCAAAAATTGATTCTGCCCGTTTTACCTTCAAAAATCGCCAATCTGTGTACATCGAACGTTGCCTTTGAAAACGTTCTGACGGATTATGAAATTGCACGACATGTTCGCCTGATTCCGATCCATACCGCCTCCGGCGATACGATCTTACCGGCACTTCTTCCGGACAAATTGATACTCACCGACGGAAAAAGCACCTATCCCGCCGACTATCTGATCGCCCCCGCCGATCTCGGTACGCATGCAAACGGATTCGACGCCGTGATTCCGTCGGAATAGTCCCAACACTCATACAATCGGAGGTCTGTTATGAATATTTGTTCTTTTCTGCACACAAAAATAAAACTTTTTTGGATCCGTCTCCTTGCAAAAAGGAAAAAAGGGTGTTTCTACATCAACGGTGCCGATACACTTCCGCAACCGTTATCACAGGAAGCAGAGTCGGAATGCGTCGCGCATTTGAACGATGAAACGGCGCGTACCATCCTGATCGAACACAATTTGCGTTTGGTCGTTTATATTGCAAAACGCTTTGAAAACACGGGAACCGGTCTGGAAGATCTGGTCTCGATCGGCACCATGGGACTGATCAAAGCAGTCAACAGTTTTCGCGCCGACAAAAATATCAAATTGGCAACCTATGCTTCCCGTTGCATCGAAAATGAAATTTTAATGTACATCCGAAAAACCGGCGGACAGCGTTGTGAAGTTTCGATCGACGAGCCGTTAAACGTCGATTGGGACGGCAATGAGCTTTTGCTCTCCGACATTCTCGGTAATGAAGAAGACAGCGTTTCCTATGAATTGGAGTTGCGAGAAGAACGTCGCATCGTGCGTGATGCTGTCGCCGAATTGGAACCGCGGGAACGGGAACTGATTGAATTGCGTTACGGCATGAACAACGGCGGTATGGAAATGACGCAAAAAGAAGTTGCCGATCTTCTCGGCATTTCTCAATCCTATATCTCCCGCTTGGAAAAGCGCATCCTCTCCACATTGCGGAACCGGTTAAGCGGAAAACTCTGAAAACAAAAAATGCCCCTTGGTTGTTATTCTCACAACCAAGGGGCATCAATGTTCATCCTGAGGCTCTATCATCGTTTCTAATCCTCCTTTTCTTTCAATTTTTCTGTCTTTCCCTCCGCATCTTCGTTCGGACAAAAAGCGCATTTCTGTTTGCTTTCTTCTCATCGGGAAGTCCGGTAGCTTTTTTTCACAAACTTTTTGTACAAAAGGTCAAGACATTTTCTGCCCGAAACAACCGTTGCAATCGGCTTGATATAAAGGATATAAACTCTACTCCCCCACACACATCTATATCAAATCGAAATCAATCGAAAGCGCATATCACAAACTTCTCAATCACTGCCTTTCGAGCACATCGGTATCTGGACGTTCTTCGCTCCCTGCTCACTTTTCGCACATACTCCCGCACACACGCACCGCAAGCCGAATCGTCCGGTTCGTTCGGTCAGATCAACTTATCTGTTCATTGGCTCGTACCTCCTTTGCATCTTTATTATAGCACAAAAAAAGTGATTTTGCAATATGGTATCTTGTAAGAAATTCACAACACATTTTTGTTCAAAAGGTAGAAATCAAATCAATCGGATGTTTTTTTCTTTACAATGATTTGAATTTATGATATAATAATATAGTATGGGACATTGAAAACCTGCCGGCTCCTCTTCAACCGTTCGGCAGTGATGGCTTTCCCGTGGTGGGAGAAAGACAGCTCTCCTCGATTTTTAAGTCTCATCAACAGATTGAAGCAAATCCATTATTAAGCATAAGGTACAGAAAGCAACCTGTTCCATCAAGAAATCCCCCAGCGGCGCATTTTTGCGTTGCCGGGGGATCATTTGTATTGAGCGGTCCTTATCAGCGATCATTATGGGCAGTTGTGAAACAACCGTTGGAATGGCGAATCCATCGCTCGCTATTCGCTTTCATTCCAAATGCAAAGCATCGGCGTTGAGAAACGCATGCGCGCTCAAGCGGGAATCCGTCGGGATTAACCGCGAAGCATGACACTTTCTGCAGACCACCGTCACGCCATCGTCGGAAATGTTTGCATCATATTGCCGCCCATTCTCCTCCGGAGGACAATTGCAATAAATCTTTCCTTCGGCATCCATGTCACGAATCACAAACATGACGATTTCACGGATCTGCGGATCCGGCAGTGCCTCCTCGCCCTCGTGAAAGCTGTCAAACGTTTCCAACCCGTTCTTTTCCATCATATCCAAAAGTGCCAACTCGCCACGCGCCAACTCTGCCTTGACCTGATTGATTTCTCCGAACAGTGCCAATGTCAATTCCGATATATACGGGCATTGCATGGTAAACAGCTCCTTGGTATAGAACAAGGAGGCACTGACGGTGAACATGTGCGGCGACGGGCAAACCATGCAGGGCACGGTCAGGCGCACTTTACCGTCGGAAGAAGTCGCCACCGTCATCTCGCTCTGCCCGCAGGTGCATTTCAGTTTGACCAGATCTGCCGACAGTGAAAACACATTGACCGCACTGATAACGCCCGCGCCGCAATGCGGGCAACGATAAGCGACCGTGGTCTGTTTGGAATCAAGTACCATTGTAATTATCCTTTTCTGCAATGTATTGAAGAAGCGTCAATACAGTATATTCAATATGGTGGAAAATGGCACGGAATCCTCCATGCCATTTTCCATTATTTCATTGTCGGATCTCAAGCGGTCGCTTCTTCCGTGGAAGAAGAAGTCGACGCAGGCTTGCCGATCTTATCCAAAATCTTTTCGTCCAACTTGTAGCCGCCGTCGGAAACCAATTTTTCCAACGTATCAGTCATTTCAGACGCTACCCACTCGTCCAGTGCTTCACGCACCCATGCTACGGAGGCAGACTTGTAGTACACGACATAGTACGCGGTATCACTGTCCTTGACAACAGCCAAATCGTTGGTCTTGCGTGCTTCATCGAAGAACCACTTCTCCAATGCGTCTCCGCTCAGATCATCTTTTTTCAAAGCCGTGTCCACCGTTGCCGATGTGGTCGTCGTCTTACCGCTCGAATCGGTGGTATCCACGCTCAAAGCATTGAACGCATGCCACAATCCGAACGAATCCTTGCCTTTGAGCTGTTCCAATGCCGCATTGGCGTCGGCTTCGGTCGCAAACTTCAGGTAACCGCCGTAAACAGTCGCCTCATCATCCGTTGCGCATTCCATCGGCTTCACCACGATATAAGCGGTGTAAGTCGTGGTCGTTGTGGAGGAAGAAGAGGAGGACGAAGACGAGGAAGTCGTCGTCTTTTGGAACCACTTCACATCATTTTCAACCCGTGCAAAATCACGTTTGGTAATATCCGTCTCGGTTGCTTCCTTCACCTCTGCCTCGCAGATCCATTCCTCAAAAGAGGTATCAAAGCTGACTTTGGAGATCTTATAACCGGTCAAAACATCCTTATCATCTTTTACAATTTCCGTCACTTTGAAGACGATAACGGTTCCGTTCTCGTCAATCATATGAATATCATTCACTTTGACTTCGGCACCGTCGGCAAAGAGGATTGCCTGAATGGCATCCGGCGTTTTCCCAGTTTCGGGCTTTTTCACCGTTTCGGGGGATGCGCCGTCCATCTTGGTAGTGATGTCTTTTTCCAACTTTTCGTACAGTTCTTTTGCAGACTTGAAGCCGGATGTTGTGGATTCGGGATGCGAAAGCGTGGAATCATCCAACTCATACGCCGAATCCATCTTGGACTTCAAATTGCGGAAGAAGTGATAGTAGTCGCTGTCCTCATAGGTCATTTTGGAGATGGTGTAGTCGGTTCCGTCCACCTTTGTCACCTTGAAGACATAGGAAGTGCCGCTGTTGTCGGCTTGATAAATATCGCCCACCTTAATCGTGACGCCATCGGCATACAGCACTTTTTGAATGGCGGTCTTGGTCGAATCGGAGCTCGGCTTTTTAATAACCTCGGTCACGGCGTCGTTCGGCATAACGGCGGTGCCGTCCTTCAGTTGATCGTAAAACGCTTTTGCCAAATCTTCAGCCGATTTGTTCTCGGTGGAGTTTTCCCGCTTTTCGGACGCCAAGTCCTTCTTCAATTGTTCCTCAAAACCATCGACCTTGGAAGCATAATCTTCTGCCTTATATTCTTTCCATCCTACGGAAACGGTGGTTACATCGTCCTTGGTAGAAGGTGCTTCAAACACATAGAACAAATAGTAGCAATCCTCGCCGCTCACCACAGCAAATTCGTCCTTGGCTCTCTTGGAGTTAAAAATCCACTCCTTGACGGTGTCGTCGAGGTTGTCGGGAGAATAGGTATAAGTCGTCTTCTTGTCTGTCGTCACCTTGGTTTTGGTATAGACAGTCGCAGTGATGCCCAGCTCGGTCAATTTCTCATTCAGCTTGTCGGCATCGGATTTGACATTCGTCAATTTCGTTTGATCGGCGTCGGCATCGGTCTTTGCATACTTGCTCAAAAGCAACGTCTGATAGTTTTCTTCCATCAGGATGTCGATGACCAGTGCGGTGAACTCTTCCACATTCGTCACGCTCTCAAATCGCTTCGCTGTCTCCGCATCGGAAACTTTGAATGCACGGTATG
Organism: uncultured Ruminococcus sp.; assembly: GCA_964624685.1. GTDB lineage: Bacteria > Bacillota > Clostridia > Oscillospirales > CAG-272 > UMGS1865. Next base: position 9,804 of record CAZUYA010000026.1, read on the forward strand.
CCGCTTCATAGTGACCAGAAGGATTTTTTGCAATGTAATCCAACAACGTCTTGTGATCGGTCTCACCATCCAAATTGTCGTCATAATCCAGTTTGGTGTAGTCGCAGTACTTGGTGTACATTGCCATCAGGTGTGCGGCATCCTCCACATCGGATTTATTGACGCCGTTTCCGATTGCATAATTCAGAAAATCGTTGAGATCGGTGCCGGAAGCAAACGAGGTATGGATATTCTCTACCCAACTCATCAGCTCGTCAATAGATTTTTGATCGTTCTCATCCAACGTCAATCCCAATTTGACGCCGGCATCGGCACCCGCCACCAATTCAGCCAAATAGTCGGAGATACTATCCAAACCGTTGCGCAAATACTCGGTCGAATAATACTTTGCTATGGTCATTGCATAGGAGGTTGCTGTGCTGTAAGTCTCTGTAATTCCGTAGGTATCTTCATAGAGTCCCCATGAAGTATAGTACCACTCGTAATACGCCTGTTGGTACATGTTTTGCCAAACGATAAACGCCGCCATCTGCTGGTTCAGATCGTAATCGTCGTTCTGCCCTTGGCTGTTGATCAAAATACGCATCCGAAGGAAGACACCGTTATTGAACATACTCGTCAATACAATGGCTCCGACCAAAACAATCAGAACGACCGAAGTAATGGTGTATGTCGCCCATTTCGGCATCCGAAACGGCTTTTTCGGTTCCCGATATTTCTCCGGATTTGTCTGCTTGTCCTCATAATGGATTTGTCTGTTCCGTTTTCCTTTTCCCATGATGAAAAATCCTTTCTCATTTTGTTATATTGCGCCGCACGGCGCGGATACACGGGTTTCATTATAGCTTTATTCTGTGACTCCCCTGTGTCATGTTTATGAACAAACGCAAAATTTTCAAATCAGCATCCGAAAAATTCTCACACGTTCATAATAACGGGAAGAATCATCGGCTTTCTCTTGGTCTTTGCATACAAGAACTTGGTCAGATCGTCTTTCACGGTCTTTTTGAGCTGCATTCGATCGATCCGCTCCTCGTCATCCAAAATGTGCAGAATGGATTCATATGCCACCGTCCGCGCCTCATCCATCAATTCCTCTGCTTCCCGCACATACACAAAGCCGCGGGAAACAATATCGGGACCGGAGAGCAACAGGTGCGAATCGGTATCGACGGTCGCGACCACCACGATCAAACCGTCTTGCGCCAAATGGCGGCGATCCCGCAAAACAATGTTGCCGACATCTCCGACGCCGTAACCATCCACCAACACTTTGCCTGCCGGAACAGTCCCGTTCCAGCGTGCCCCGTTGGCATCAAGCTCCAGAATTTTTCCGATTTCCGACAAAAAGATGTTTTTGGCATCAATGCCCATGTACAACGCCAATTCCCGATTGGCACACAAGTGACGGCTTTCCCCGTGGACGGGCATAAAATACTTCGGTTTGGTCAATGCCATCATCAATTTCAATTCCTCTTGGCAAGCATGTCCCGATACGTGGACTTCCACAACGGCATCGTGCAACATTTCCACCTGATTTTTGGACAACTCGTTGATAATCCGTCCGACCTGTTTTTCATTTCCCGGAATTGCCGAGGCAGAAAGAACGACCAAATCGTTGGAATCCAAGGACACTTGCGAATGGTCGGAAAACGCCATGCGATACAATGCCGACATCGGCTCTCCCTGACTGCCAGTGGTAATAATCGTCAATTCACTGGGTTTATACCGCTTGATGTCGTTAATATCCACCAAAACGCCGTTCGGAATGTTCATATATCCCAATTCCGTGGCAGCACTGACGATATTCATCATGCTACGCCCCGTAATTGCCACCTTTCGTTTGTGACGCGCGCTGGTATCAATGATCTGCTGTACCCGGTGCACATTGGAAGAAAATGTTGCAATGATAATGCGCTTCTTTGCGTGCGTGGAAAAAATAGATTCCAAAGAAGCTCCGACCTTTTTCTCGGACGGTGTATGCCCCGGACGTTCGGCATTCGTCGATTCGCACAACAGCATTAAAACGCCCTCTTGCCCCAACTGTCCCAAACGAACGATGTCCATCATCTCCCCGTCAATCGGAGAGGTGTCCAATTTGAAGTCGCCCGTGTGGAGCAAAACGCCCAACGGCGTATGGATGGCAATGGCACAGGCATCGGCGATGGAATGGTTGACATGGATAAATTCGGCGGTGATGGCACCCAATTTGACAGTACTTCCGGCACTGACGGTACGCAGATCCGGCGTCCACGGCAACACATGTTCTTCCAATTTATTTCGGATGATCCCCAAGGTCAAGGGGGTACCGTAAACAGGCGGATTTAAGGTTCGCAACAGATACGGAACGGCACCGATATGGTCCTCGTGTCCGTGCGTCAACAGAATCCCGCGCAATTTATCCTTGTTGGCTTCCAAATAGGTAATATCCGGAATCACAAGATCGATTCCCGGCATATCATCTTCCGGAAATCCAAGACCGCAATCAATGACGATCATATCGTTTTCATATTCAATGACCGTCATGTTTTTTCCGATCTCTCCCAGACCGCCCAACGGAATGATGCGCAATTTTCCCGTAACTTTTGCTTTTTTCGGTTTTCTCGGCATATTCAAACAGTAATCCTTTCTTTTCGATAAAATTTACTTTTCAATGGTCGAAAAGCATGACAAAATCCTCCCGCGGCAAAAAGCGGGATAGGAAAAGATACCCTGTCCGAGCGAGGAACACGCACATCCTCGCCGTGCAAGGTCTGATATGATATTCGATTGATCCGTTCGCCGCTTGCGTCTGCCGTCTGGCGATAGAAGGATAACGGTCTCATATAACTGCTCTTATTATACTCCGTTTTTGTGAAAAAGTCAATACCTTGCGGCAATTTTATTGGTTCCGCCGTCACAAACAACTCCCAAACATTTGAAATCATGAAAGAAAAAGCAGGCAAACCGTCACCGCCGCAACCAAAGCACCGCACAAACTCCCTGCCACAAAGAAAACCGATTGTTGCGATAAACGTCGCTTTTTCGAGGGCAAAGAAAGTGTACTTTCAGCCACGATCTTGTTTGCCTCCCGTAAAATATCCGTTCCCGCAACATCCCGTTCAACATCGCGACGCAATACAAAATATGCCGCGTCAAAATACCGACTCCCGCCGGTACGTAAAACCACAATCTGTTTTTTTGCCCCCCGAATCATACCGATGATCCCCCTGTTTTCGTTTCCTGCCGGTAGTATTTGACCGTTCCGATTCAAAAAAACCACAAGCGGCAGAAAAAGCAGGAAAAAAAGATGCAAAACAGCATGACGGCAAGAGCGCACGGAAAAGCCCAACGGCTGTGACGAATGCCGACGGAAGAAAAATAAACGGAAAGAACGTAAACAACGGTATCCGAGGAACCGAAAATAACCGACGCGCAAAGTCCCGCCAGACTGTCGGCACCGACAGCGTCCAACAGTTCGGTATAAGCGGCAGTGGAAGCACTTCCGGAAAACGGGCGCGTAACCAACAACGGCAACAACTCTGCCGGAACACCGACAGCGGAAGCAAGCGGCGACAGCAGTTCCGACAAACAGCCGACCGCACCGGAAGCATTCAACATCGCCACCGCCGTCATCAAAGCTGTCAGACTCGGTAACAGTCCGATTGCAGTCCTGAAACCCTGCACGGCTCCGTTTATGAAAACATCAAAATAATTCTTCTTCCCGAACAAGAAAATCAAACCGACCGCCGCCGTCACCAACGGCATGGCAAGTGCAGACAGTGTTTCAATCATGTCGAAATCGCCGCGCCCTGCCAATCCACCGCGGGATTGCCGTCAAAATCAACGCCATCGCGGCGCACAGGAAGGAAGTCACCCAAACGGGAATCATGACGGCAAACGGCTCTTCCGATCCTGCCGCACGGCGCAATGCCAACAAATTGGAAGGAATCAAGGAAAACGAGGCGGTATTCAATACCGCAAGTGCGATCTGCTCGGAAGTCGCCGTATCCGGATGCCGATTCCGTTTTTGCATCTGTTCCATCGCGCGCAGAGCAAACGGTGTCGCCGCATTTCCGATTCCCAACAGATTGGCGGCAACAGAAGCACAAATCTCCTCGGCTCCCTCTCCCGTTTGAAAGCTCTGCGGAAAAAATCTTCGTAAAAAAGGGGACAACCATCGTGAGAGTCGACCGATGACGCCGGCGGCGCGCAGAACCTCCATCAGTCCGCACCACAAACACATCATTCCGCACAAGGAAAGCGTCACGTTCAACGCACTTGCCGCACCGTCCGGGATCGCATTGGCAACTGCCGCAACATTCCCCGTTCCGACGGCAAAAATCAGTGCAATCAAGCAAAAAGCACCGAAAATTTTTCCCAACAAAGCAAAAAGCACCTCCCGCCTGTCGTTTAATGTCGATGAAAAAATCGAACAAAGTAAAAAAATTCCATTTTGGGCTATTGACATGAAAAAAAATATCGTTTATAATATTAAAGCAACGAGAAATAACGAATCTTGATGGATAAATCCGAATTTACGGAAACAAAAAAGGAGAAAAAACAATGAAATCAACGGGAATGGTCAGAAAAGTGGATGAATTGGGGAGAATCGTTCTCCCAGCAGAACTTCGGCAAAGTATGGATCTCAACGTGCGCGATGCTTTGGAAATCTTCACGGAGGAAGGACGCATCATTTTGCAAAAATATCAACCGTCCTGCATTTTTTGCAACAATGCGACCGATGTTGTTTACTTCAAAGACAAACGCATCTGTTCCGAATGTCTTTCAAAGCTCAAAGCATTGGATTAAACATCGTCCCCACAGCATATGCATTCCGATAACGAAATATGATGCCGAGTCCATCCAAACGGATGGACTCGGATTACCGCCAAAGCCTATCTCAAGCGCAAGATCGGCTTTGTTTTTTTGTTTTTCATTGCAAAATAAGGATAAAAAGGATTGACAAAAGAAACAAAACATGATAGAATAGAAAGGTTGTTTGTACATTTTTAACAGACCGATCACAAACGCCCCCGTTTGTTCGGAATTTTTCAAACAACGGGATTGCAATTTTGAGAAAGGAAGTCTCGCTTGTGCGAGCCACAGGTCAAGTCCATGGAAGATACACTCCTCCATCCATCAAACGAACCATTCAAGGAAAACAAAATGGGCATCATGCCGATCCCGCGGTTGCTGTTTACCATGTCCGTACCGATCATTATTTCCATGCTGGTACAAGCCCTCTACAACATTGTGGATTCCATCTTTGTCGCCATGTATGATAATGTTGCGGGAACAGCGGCTTTGACGTTGGCATTTCCCATGCAAAATTTGATGATCGCCGTCTCCGTCGGATTGGCAGTCGGTATGAATGCCCTGCTTTCCCGCGCATTGGGGGAAAAAGACACGGAAAGAGCCAACCGAATTGCGGGGCAAGGCTTCTTCCTCACCCTGTGCGGATACCTCCTGTTTCTGTTCATCGATCTTTTTGCAATTGATTTTTACGTTGGTCTGCAAGCTGACGGAAACGCAAAAATCATCGAGTACGGTGTGGAATATCTTTCCATCGTGTGTATTTTCTCTGTCGGAATTTTTATTCAAGTCACTTGCGAACGATTATTGCAGGCAACCGGAAAAACAGTTTACAGCATGCTGTTGCAATTGGCAGGTGCGATTACCAATATCATCTTGGATCCCATCATGATTTTCGGAATGGGAATGGGCATCCGCGGTGCCGCCGTCGCCACCGTCATCGGGCAATGCGTGGCTGCCGCTTTGGGACTGTTCTTCAATTTGAAATACAACAGGGAACTCACTTTGCGCTTTTCCGCTCTGTTGCCGCGTGCCGAACTCATCAAAGAAATTTTGATCATCGGAATTCCTTCGGTTCTGATGCAAGCCATCGGTTCCGTTATGACCTTCTGCATGAACAAAGTTCTCATCGGATTTCCCGACTGCGGCGTAGATGCAATGAATGTTTTCGGAATTTATTTTAAGTTACAAAGTTTCATTTTTATGCCCGTATTCGGACTGAACAACGGCATGGTTCCCATCATTGCATACAATTACGGTGCGCGTCGGCGGGAGCGCGTCATGCAAACCATTCGGCTCTCGATCCTTTGCGCTATCGCCTACATGTTGATCGGTCTGATCGTATTTCAACTGTTCCCCGCTCAACTGCTCTCCATCTTCAATGCAAGTGAGACCATGCTCGATTTGGGTGCAACGGCACTGCGCATCATCAGTCTCAGTTTCATTTTTGCCGGTTTTTGCATCGTAACTTCGGCAGTATGTCAAGCCCTCGGCAAAAGCATTTACAGCATGTTTACCAGCATCGGACGTCAATTGATCGTGCTGATCCCGACGGCATACTTATTATCGCTTTTCGGTAATGTCGCTGTGGTTTGGTGGGCAATTCCGATTGCCGAAATCGTCAGTTTGACACTCTCAATCACCTTTATGATGATGGTATTGAAAAAGCTGTTGCCGAAAGAGGATTCTTGCCGTCCGGCAGAAACCGTTTAACACACCAACCGCACGCCAGCGAGTGCAAAACTCGTCCGGTGTGCGGTCTTTTGTTGTGAATCTTGAAGACTTTTGCATCATTCGCATCTCTTACATCCACAAAAAAATTCACGTCCCCTATTGAATCAGAACAAAATTTGTGGTATAATTTTACCCGAAAATAAGGTTAGAAGGATTTATCTATGAAAATCAAAGATCTGCTCGCCAAAAAAACATTATCACTCTCCTTTGAAGTCTTTCCTCCGAAAACGGAAAGCAATTTTGAAAGTGTAAAAGACGCTGTACAAGAGATTGCTCGCCTTCACCCCTCGTTTATGAGTGTGACCTACGGTGCCGGTGGCGGGACCAGCCAATATACTTTGGAAATTGCAAAAACCATCCGCGAGACAGACGGAGTCCCGACGTTGGCACATCTGACGTGTGTTTCTTCCACAAAAGAAACCGTGCATCAAAAAATTCGGCAGCTCAGTGAAGCGGGCATCGAAAATGTCATGGCACTGCGAGGCGATATCCCAGAGCCATTGCTCAATGCCGACCGCAACGAATGGGACTATCATTATGCCATTGACCTCATACGGGAATTAAAAGCGGCAAATGCCGATTTTTGTATCGGCGGTGCCTGTTACCCGGAAATTCATCCGGAAAGTTCCAATCAACATGAGGATCTTCTGCATCTGAAAGAAAAAGTCGATGCCGGTTGCGATTTTTTGACTACACAAATGTTTTTCGACAATCATCTTCTCTACAATTTTCTCTACAAACTGCGAGAAATCGGCGTTATGGTTCCCGTCATCCCCGGCATTATGCCAATCACCAATGCAAAGCAAGTGGAACGTGCCATCCGCCTGTCCGGCTCCTTCATGCCACAACGCTTCAAAAGTTTGGTAGACAAATTCGGATCCGATCCCGCGGCAATGAAGCAAGCGGGCATTGCCTATGCAACAGACCAAATCATCGACCTGTATGCAAACGGGATTACCAATGTTCATGTGTATTCCATGAACAAGCCGGATGTTGCCGCCCACATCCAATCCAACCTCTCCGACATTCTCGGAAAATGATCCGACATTCCCCTGTAAGGAGCCACGCATGATGAATTTTTCGGAATTTTTACAAAACAATATCGTCTATTTGGACGGTGGAATGGGAACTCTCCTGCAAAAAGCGGGAATGCCGGCAGGTGAGCTGCCGGAACGTCTGAATCTGACATCTCCCGATCTCATTACAACCATTCATAAAGCCTATTTGGAAGCCGGAAGCAATGTGATTTGTACGAACACATTCGGAGCCAACAGTCTCAAGTGGAATGACGCCGACTTGGAAACCATTATCCGCGCCGCCTTGGCAAACGCCGAACGCGCGCGTCGGGAAAGCAGTTCCGACAAACCGCACTTTATCGCTCTGGACATCGGTCCCACCGGCAAACTTCTCAGCCCACTCGGCGACTTGGACTTTGAGGATGCAGTCGCCGTCTTTGCCAAAACCGTTCGTTTGGGCGTTCAATGCGGTGCCGATCTGATCCTCATCGAAACCATGAGTGACATTTACGAAACCAAAGCCGCACTGTTGGCGGCAAAAGAAAACAGCTCCCTCCCCGTCATCGTTACCAACGCATACGGTGCCGACGGAAAACTGATGACCGGTGCCACACCGGAGATCATGGTCGCACTTTTGGAAGGGATGGGTGCCGATGCCATCGGTGCGAACTGTTCGTTGGGACCGAAACAATTGCGCGGCGTAATGGAAGAATTGTTGACCCATGCCTCCGTCCCCGTTGTTTGCAAACCGAACGCAGGACTTCCCCGTACCGTCAACGGTCAAACCGTTTTCGATGTCGCTCCGACCGACTTTGCAGAAGAGCTTTTTGACTTATTGCAAAAAGGTGTCCGAGCGGTTGGCGGTTGTTGCGGTACCACACCGGACTACATTCGCACACTGGTAGACAAAACAGCTTCCTGCCGTCCGTATCCCATCATCGCCAAATCACAGACTGTTGTCACATCCGGTACACGCGCAGTCACCTTCTCACATTGCCCTGTCCTTATCGGTGAACGCATCAATCCGACCGGCAAAAAAAGATTCAAACAAGCGTTATTGGAAAACGATATGGACTATCTCCTTGCCGAAGGGCTGAATCAAGAGGAAAAAGGTGCCCATATCTTGGACGTCAACGTCGGTCTACCCGGCATTGATGAAACCGCCATGTTGCAAAAAGCCATCACGGAATTGCAAGCGGTCACGACCTTGCCGTTGCAAATCGACACTGCTTCCCCAGAAGCCATGGAAGCGGCTCTCCGCCGCTATAACGGAAAGCCCATGGTTAATTCCGTCAACGGCAACCGCGAAAGCATGGATGCCATCTTCCCACTGGTCAAAAAATACGGCGGGGTGGCAGTTGCCCTAACGTTGGATGAAAACGGCATTCCGGAAACCGCACAAGGCAGAGTGGAGATTGCAAAACGCATCCTGCGAACGGCAGCCGAATACGGCATTGATAAAAAAGATTTAATCTTTGATACACTTGCCATGACCGTCAGTGCCGACAATCACGCCGCCGCGGTAACTTTGGAGGCGTTGCACCGCATTCACACGGAATTGGGGTGTCACACCTCTCTCGGCATTTCCAATATCTCTTTCGGCTTGCCGAACCGCGATGCCGTCAACAGCATCTTTTTTGCCATGGCATTGGAAAACGGATTGTCTGCCGCCATTATGAATCCCTACTCCACGGAAATGCAAAAAACATATTACGCATACCGCGCCTTACGCGGAATGGACGAAAACTGTACCGAGTATATCGCCGTTGCCGACACCTTTGTTTCCGCAATGCCGACCGCCGGCTCCGGTTTGACGCGCAAGGATTTGACTGCAGGCTCCGAATTGCAACGCGCCATCATCAAAGGATTACGTGAAAAAGCCGGTGATCTGACAGCCGAACGCCTGTCACAAGGAATTCCTCCCTTGGATCTGGTCAATCAAGATGTCATTCCCGCTTTGGATGCGGTCGGAAAAGGATTTGAGCAAAAAACAGTTTATCTGCCGCAACTGTTGATGAGTGCCGAAGCTGCAAAAGAAGCGTTTGCCCGCGTCAAGCAAACGTTTTCAGCCGACTCCGAGCAATCCTCCGAAAAGAAGGCAGTCTTTGTCCTTGCCGCTGTGCACGGCGACATTCACGACATCGGAAAAAACATCGTTCGGCTGTTGTTGGAAAACTACGAGTTTGACGTAATCGACTTGGGTCGCGATGTTCCGACCGACAAAATCGTGCAAACCGTGATCGAAACACATGCGCCGCTCGTCGGATTGAGTGCTTTGATGACGACCACAGTCCCCGCCATGGAAGAAACCATACAATCCCTCCGATTGTCGGCACCTTGGTGCCGCATCGTGGTCGGCGGTGCCGTTCTGACACAGGAAGACGCCGATCGCATGGGGGCAGACAAATACGCTGCCGACGCCATGGAGACGGTACGATATGCCGAATCCGTTGTCAATCGCTCCTGAACAGCATCGCCTTCTTGCTCACGGATTTGCTCATTCCTCCAAAAAATGCAAAAAAATGTCAAAATGGCATTTTGTTCTTGACTTGCGTCAGCAAAACGTTTATAATAACTTCCATCAAAGCAAGTAAGGAGAACGATCATGAAACTGTTTATTGATACTGCAAACGTGGAAGAAATTAAAAGCGCAAATGAATTGGGCATCATTTGCGGGGTAACCACCAATCCGACCTTGATTGCCAAAGAAGGAAAAGTCTTCAAAGATGTCATTTGGGAGATTGCTTCCATCGTGGACGGTCCCATCAGTGCCGAAGTCATTGCTTCCGATGCCAACGGCATGGTAAAAGAAGCATTGGAGCTTTCCGAAATCCATCCGAATATCGTCATTAAAATTCCGATGACAGAAGAAGGCTTGAAAGCCGTAAAGCAATTGACCGCCCGCGGCATCAAAACCAATGTCACGCTCATCTTCAGCCCGGCGCAAGCATTGCTTGCAGCCCGTGCAGGTGCTTCCTATGTCAGTCCGTTCATCGGTCGATTGAATGATATTTCCGACAACGGAACGGCAACCGTTGCCGAGATTGCCGAAATTTTTGAACTGCATGGAATCCGAACCAAGATCATTGCCGCCAGCATTCGCGGTCCGCAGGACGTGACCGACGCCGCCAAGGCGGGGGCGCATATCGCCACCGTCCCCTACAAGGTTCTCAAGCAAATGATCTGCCATCCACTGACCGACATCGGTATTCAAAAATTCATGAATGACTGGAACCGTAGCTTCCACCGCTAACGCTCCGACATCCTTCAACGTGCGTCCATTGCCTTTTGGCAATCGACGCACGTTTTTTAGCTTGTTTTTTCCCTATCATCGATTTATCATCGATTGTCGATTGCTCAATCTTTTTGTGTTTTTTTGCATTTTTTGTACAACATATCCAAATGGATTGTAAAACTTCTTCAAAAGTTCTTCTGTTTTAACGTAGATTGGCGGTTGACATTCATGAACAAATGATGTATAATTAGAGTGCCATTTATACATCAAGGAGGATTGATCATGAAAAAAGGCAATTATGCGGAACCCGAAATCGAACTCGTGATGATTGACGCCGAAGACATTTTAACAGTTTCCAATCATCAAACCACCACACGCGGTGAAGAAACCACCGCAAACCCCGTTGATACCGCGGACGATCTGCCGTGGGATACAATGGGTTGAGAAAAAGGAGGAAACGATCATGGTAACACCTTATTACAAACTCGTTTGCGTACTCCTTGCATTGGTCATGTTGTTTGGCCTTGCAAACACATCCGCCGCGGCACTTGCCGTAGACGAAGAAACAGAAGAAATCACGGAAACCACAACTGATTCGGATCTGCCGGAATCAGAAACCGATGCAGAGAGCAACGAAGAGACTTCTCCCGTTACTCCCATCCCCGTGCCGGAGCCGGAAGACGAAACTCCGAACCAACTCAACATCATTGCCCACACGTTGGCTCTCAAAGAGAACACATATGTAAAATATGCGGTTCCCGTTTGCGACGGCAACGTCAAAATGCTGTTCTGGACTGAAGCACCCGATGCTTATGAGTACGGAACACAAACTTGTGAAGCCGATGCGGTTTATCAATACACCGTAAACGGCGTACTTTGCAACATTTTCCAATACACCGCGTTTGCCGACAAGCAAATGACCGATGTTCTGTATGCACGCGCTTACACCGAGGAAGACGGCGAATATACCTACGGTGATGTTGACAAGTACAGTATCTTGGACTATGCGTACAACATGAGACAAGATAAGAACGCGGATGAAGAATTGGACAGCACTCTGACCGCATTGTTGGAAAAAGGTGCCGCCGCACAAGTGACTGCCGACTACAAAACCGATGACCTCGCCAACGAACCGCACAGCAAAATCCACACGGTTGATTCCGTCCTGGCAGACGGTTTCCGGGATATGCTCCATCCCGACAGCAAAGAAATTACGGAAGCGGAAACCTACCTGCTCTTCTCCGGCAACATTACCCTCTACTTTGAAAACTCCGTTGCCATGACCGGGTATCAGACCGTGGAAAGCTACATCTACTACTTTGAAGATGTTTTGGGTGCAAAGAAGAGCGTGGAATATGACGGTCATATATTCGACCGTGACGGACACATTTGCGGTGATTGCGAATTTGTAACGCTCCCCGACGGCTGCACCTACTACATTGTGGCACAGATCATCGTTTACAACTATTACATCATCAACAATCAAATTTACTACTTCGGTACCGACGGTGTCATGAACACCGATACGGAGATCGACGGTTACTATTTTGATGAGAACGGTATTCTGACCGGCAATTCCGTATTTGTGGACTGCGGTGACAAGGTGTACTACGTGGTGGACAGCATCATCATTTATGTGTACATCTACATCGAAAACGATCTGTATATGCAGATTGGCGACATGCTCTACCCCACAACCGATTACACCAGCAACATTTTTGAATCGGACAACGATGAGGATGCTTCCAACAATGCCGCACTCGGCAATGTCACCTGCAAAGCGCAGATCAGCATTGACGGCATGGAGATTCCCTTCACCGTTGTTTCCAATGCAGACGGCAGCTTCTCCTTTGCACATCTGCCGATGGTCACCATCGTCTTCACCTTTGTCTTGGAGAACTACATTGACGTGACCTTCACAGCAGATATTTCCCGTCCGCAAGAAACACATGACAACATCATTTTGGATAAGAACGTCTCCAACACGCTCAACGGCCGTGTAACCATTGCCGATGCCGATACCAACGGCAGTAACAATGCTCCTTTGGGCGGTGCGACTGTGACGATTGACCGTGTATCCAGCACCAATTCCTTCCATGCCGAAACAACCACAGACGCGAACGGAAACTACACATTCGGTGAGTTGACCGCCGGCGTTTACCAATTGGTCGTTGTAATTGAAAACTACATCGTCGTCAATCAGACCGTTTACATTCGTTACAACGAAACCAATATTCAAAACACCCCCATTGAGGCAATCCCCGGAAATGACTTGACCAGCGTCGGAACCGCTGCCGGCATCATCAAGGACGCAAGAACAGGCTACGCTGTCGTCGGTGTAACGATCTACATCCGTGCGGGATTGAACAACACCAAGGGTGAGATTCTGAAAACCGTAACGACCGACGCAAACGGCAATTACTCCATCAGCGATTTGGCTCCCGGCAACTACACCGCACAGGTCGTTGATGAAAGAGAATTGACGAATGAAGATTATCGCTTCGGTTCTCTGACCATTGCCATCAAGGTACTGCCCAACCAGACCATCACCAATCAGAATGCAACCGTTTCCAACAACGTCGGCATTGACGTGAACGGTATGCGTGTGGTTTTGACTTGGGGTGCTACACCCAGAGATTTGGACTCTCACATGCAGATCAACCTGCAAAGTGGTCGTAACACACATATTTATTACAGCAATAAAACCGGAGCGAATGCAAAATTGGATGTCGATGACACCAGCTCTTACGGTCCGGAGACCATTACGGTGACATCCATTCAGAATAACCCCGGAACCTATACTTACTACGTATATAATTATTCCGGCAACAGCAATAGCGAATTAAGCAATTCCGGAGCAACGATCAATATCTACTTCGGCTCTTCCTCTACCCCCGTTTATACCCTGCATGTACCGAGCGGTTCCGGTCTATATTGGAACGTCTTTACTTACAACTCCGTAACGGGTGAATTTATCATTACCAATACAATTAGCTAACAAAAGCCAAAGAGAGCCGCCAATGCGCAACGCATTGGCGGCTCTTCCCACACAACAGAACAACAAGCACTTTATATATATAAAACAGCACGGCACTCCTCCGTTTGGGGAATGCCGTGCTGTTTTATACATCAGCTCTGTCTGTAAGCCGGGTTCTGTCGTGAACGGTCATCAATCTTCGCTTGACGTCACCGCCAAGCTTCAAAACTTGCGTTTTGTGCCACCTCGGAAGATGTGCCGGACAAGCCTTCCCATGGGGTGTTGCTTCGGATAGGGTTTACAGCGGACCTATGTTACCATAGGAACTGGTGA
>CAZUYA010000027.1:0-22547 GCA_964624685.1 uncultured Ruminococcus sp.
AAGTGCTCTGCCCTCGTATTGAGTTACGCCACGAGAGTTTCGCCCTGCCCAATGTCTGATAATTCTTGTACCAGCCAAAAGTTGACGATTGAACATCGAACACAGTCGAGTTTGAACTGTTCTATCTTCATCAATGGCAACGACATAGACTAAATATACACTCTTTTCTTCCGATAGAAATGAGAGCAGTTTATCAATGTTATAGCCTTTCGGATTGCTGGATAAGAACAAAACTTTTGTCTTAATATCCGTTTCAGTGAGATACTGCCCAAACTCTCGTTCATAATCTCCCAATTCATCGGCTGTGAAAATCTCGGGGAGAGGTTGTCGAGTTTGCAGACAATGCATCAAAGTTGCTTTCAAATCGTCTTCAGCGGTAATTAAGTATTCGATAATCCGTCCACGCAGATTAACATTATCAATAAACGCTGCGATTGCGATTTCTGATTCAACGGCACGAACACGATTATTCAGATCATCGTTCAAAATCTCGTATTCTTCAGAACGCAAAAATGAAATTGCTCGCTCAACAGATTCTCTAATACATTCAACCTGTGATTCGGTAGGCATAAATCTTTTTCCTGTGGGAGCGATATTATTTGTTGCTTCCACCAAACGGTCAAGGTTTTCCTCGAAAGTATAGTTTTCATGGGAGTTATACAGAAATTCGAAGTTTTCAGGAATATTTTCAACCCCCTCAAACTCTCGCATAATATCACTTCCATTGAAACTGCCCTTGATATTATCTCGGCGTAGCTCCTGCGAGGAATGGCTAATCTTTCTGAGAAATGTGGTATTTGCAAGCATCAAATAGTTGCGTGTCGGCGTCACTAAACATACGATAAACGGAATATCGTCATAATTGTGGAGTGCAGACAACGCCAAAACAGTATTTCCAAAATTTCTGGATGCAGATTTACAGAATCTAATTGCAAACCAATCGCAGTAATATACACTCCGTTCTTTCACAAGGTCAAATGCTTCTTGTACTGCATTCTGCAAACGGCTCTTATCCATGTTACCATCTCTATCTGAAATAAAGTCAACTAATTGCTCAATAATTTTTCTATTATACATTGTTACACCTCTCAAAAATCAAACAAAGTTTTCTTGGTAGCATCTGATTTGGCTATTGTTATCTGCTCTTCCGCCTTGCGTTTACGTCCTCTTTTAGATTTGGCATCTTCTGCTCCGCTCTGGATTGAATTTTGTTCGGACAAAGAGTTGCGTTCCCAAAATACACCGTTAACATATCCTTGAATTTCGGGATTGCTTTCTGCCATCTCAAGTCGTTGTTCTGCCCACACACAGTATTGTGCTTCTACCTCAGTTCCGATGTAGTGGCGATTGAGTTTTTTAGCTACAACGCTCGTCGTACCAGAGCCTAAGAATGGATCAAAAACGACATCACCCTCAGAGGAACTTGCGAGCATGATTTTAGCAATCAGCTTTTCGGATTTTTGTGTAGGATGTGCGGTGTTTTCTGCCATAGACCAAAACGGAATAGTAATATCATCCCAGAAATTTGAAGGACAAGTATCACGATAATTGCCGTTTTCAGTTTCAGACCAATCTTTCGGTTTTCCATCCACACGGTAGGGAGCAATGACCTTTTTTCTAATTTTGACGGCATCAAGATTGAATAGATAGTCGTTGCTATTCGTCGCAAACCAAATATCTTCCATCCCATTTTTCCAATTCGCTTTTGCACCACGTCCTTTTTCGCGTTGCCATGTAATGCGGTTTCTGATATGGAAAAATTCGCTCAAAACCTTGCCGACAATCAGACTTGTTTCCCAATCACAGCAGACATAAATTGAACCATCGTCTTTCAGCAAAGGTTTAATCGCACTTAGCCATTGACGGGTATATTCCTCATAATCAGCATCTTTTTTCTTGGCAAATGTTGTTCCATTAAAGGATTTTGTAAGATTATACGGAGGGTCTGCGATTATCAAATCTACACTTTGAGCAGGCAATAAAGAACAGACATCAAGCATATTGCCAATAATGGTTTTGTTCATAACTCTGCTAAGGTCTGCCTGCTTTTGTGTAACTGTGATACAACGGTCAAGATAAATCTGTCCTTCACTTAATGGGGTATCAATGGTTTTATTTCTACCGGCTTTTACTGTTGCCATATTGTTCTCCTTTACGCATTCACAATTTTGTCCGCGTGGACGGCTTCACAAATATCCCCGATATCACAGTCCAAATATTCGCAAATACGTAAAAGAACGGACAAAGCAACTTCTTCGCCCTTGTTGAGCTTGCTCATCGTGCTGGGAGCAATGCCCAAATCTTTACGCAACTGCACTTTTGTAATATCTTTTTGAATCAGCAACATCCAGAACTTTTTATAACCAATTTTCACGCAAACACCTCTCAAATACTTACCTATACCTACGTTTAGTATATATTATACCACAGTTCCTCAAAGATTTCAATATATTGCTACAATAACTTGCAAGGAATATGCGAGTTCTTAGCACACCGATGCTTTCAAGGTGTGCCAAACTCTGTGTTAGTCTGTATTTAATCGGTTGCTGTGATTTCATAAAAACTTTGGCTGCAGAGCGAAGGATTTTCACTAAGTAGTGCTTCTCTAAATCGTGTAGCCGATATGCTGAATAGGATCTATTTTTACACTTCCACACCCAATCACACGAACGGATGACGTCTGATATGCCCATTTCTGAACAAGGCATTATAGAACAGAAAACAAGTTATTTTCGCCCATTAAACACACAAAACAGACGACACCCAACTATCGTTGAATGTCGCCTGTTTTCTTGTCCAATCCTGTTTGCGATTGCCGATTTCGTAATTTTTCTCAAATTACTGTCTTATCAGCGCACAGCTTTTCAAAACCATTTTTTGGCAGTCCGAAGCAAAAACACAATCAGAGCCAACAAAATCCAAACCAGTGAAAATGCAATGACAAGACTGAACAAAGATAAAATTCTCAAATTAAAAAGCCACAGTCCTTGCAAAATAACCTGCTGGATGCCGAACATCGCCGTTATTCCGGCAAAAACCGCTAACAAAAGCAAATACAGCGGTATTGCCGACATTGCTCCTTTTACATCGGCACCACTCAAAGTAATATGTTGTGAAACGGCAAGAATGACCAATAATCCCAACAATGCGCGCCACCAATTTTCGGCAAACGCCTGCGGCATGGAAAACAGCAGTGAAAAAACATTCTTCACAATTTCTGCCAAAGAAGGCGTGCCGGCAGTCAATGCACCGGACGCTGCCACATACGCTCCCCACTGCGTCGGAAAGCACAGAAACAGCATCAAAACCATCACACCGAGACCGCTGAAGATGGGACCGATGCCGATAAACAGATTTCCCAAACGCGCCCACGGATTTTTCGGATTGAAACTGTGGGAAACATACCCCAGTGTCCCAGACGGATGTCCGGGAGGAAGAAGTAGTTTCATGTCTGTAATCTTGTGTGCAAACAAAATACACATCAAAGCATGCCCCAACTCATGAATGGGCGTTCCGACAACCGAAGAAACATATACGATCTTACTTGTTCCGGCAAGACGAATAAACAGTTTTTCGGAAAGCCATGCCGTCAAGCCGCATACAACAAATACACCCAACGTCAAACCAAACAATTGACAAAAATAAATCAAAAACGCTGAAATCGCTTCCATACATCGATCCTCAACTTCCTTTGTATTACAGCTTTGCGGCATTCCACGCAGTATCCTCCGCCTTCAAAGCAAAAAGGCGGAGGATGTTCGCAAACATCCTCCACCCGTTTCAGATATTAAGCCAGGCAAACGTTGACTGCTCTGAGCTTAGCACTGTTCTTGGGATCGGGCTCGGTATCAAAAGTAACCTTTTGACCCTCTGTCAAAGTCTTAAAGCCCTCTACCTGAATTGCAGAGAAATGTACGAACACATCATCCCCACCGTTGTCGTTGGAAATGAAGCCGTAGCCCTTTTCCGCGTTGAACCACTTGACTGTACCGTTGTTCATGTCGGGTACCTCCATCTAAAAAATAATCTGTACCCGGAAAAACAAAAGCCCACAACCGCCACGGCATCTGACAATCATGATCCGCGCACGTTGTGAGACCAAAGATCTATCTCGAATACGTTAAGAGTATAGCACATTCCAAGACTTTTGTCAAGAGGTTTACAAAAATTTTTTTACGAAAAAATCCACGTTCGATATAGACGGGTTGTTTCAAAAAAAGAGAGAAAAATCCAACGGGATACGGTCACAAAACAACTGTTTTGTCAAACCGTATCCCTGAGAAACTTTAATTTGTCGGAGTTCAATCATAAAATGTCGCAACAGCTCCGAACGGATTCGATTAAGCTCTGTTTTTGCGAAAACTTCCGGTAAACAGCAATAGAATTGGAAAAATCTCCAATCGTCCTGCCAGCATATCGAAAATCAAGATCAATTTGGAAAACACACTGTAATGACCGAAATTCATCATCGGTCCCACGCCGTCAAAACCGGGACCGACATTGTTAAAACATGTCAAAACTGCTGTAAAATTAGTGGTGAAGGAATAATTATCCCCAAGGGACACCAATGCAAAGCTGACAAACAGAATGACCATATATGCCGACAGATATGCATTGGTATTGGACATCACCTTTTCATCCACGCTACGCCCGTTAATATGAATGACTTCGACCTGTTGCGGATGCAACAAGCGGCGAATGTTGCGACGCAATCCTTTGAACAACAGCAAAACGCGCGCACACTTCATTCCGCCGCAAGTACTTCCGGCACAGGCACCCGTAATCATCAACAACATTAAAATACTTTTGGAAAATGTCGGCCACAGATCAAAGTCCGTTGTCGAAAATCCGGATGTGGAAATGATGCTCGCCACTTGAAAAGCCGAATGATGCAAACTTTCTTCAAAAGACGAATAAACTTGGTTGGAAAAAAGATTCCAAGTAATCAAGGCAATGCTGCACGCAACGATGCCGAAAAACAGCCGCAACTCTTCATCCCGAAACACAGAGCGAAAATGCCGCAAAAGCAAAAGATAGTAGCAACTGAAATTGACACTGAAAATCAACATAAACACAGTCGTTACAGTTTGAATATACGTGCTGTACCCGGCAAGACTGTCATTTTTAATACCGAATCCGCCCGTTCCCGCCGTTCCCAAAGCCGTACAAACCGCCTCAAATCCATCCATATCACCAAGTAGCAAAAAAATAAAATTCACAACCGTCAAAAGAATGTAAGTCGTATAAAGCACCACCGCCGTCTGACGCAATTTCGGTACCAATTTTCCGACATCGGGTCCCGGACTTTCCGCCCGAAACAGATGCATGGTAAATCCTTCGTTCTTTTTACTTCCCGGAACCAATGCCAAAAGGAAAACCAAAACTCCCATTCCACCAACCCAATGGCTGAAGCATCGCCAACACAGCATACTGCGGGAAAGAGCCTCCACATCTGCCACGACCGTTGCACCGGTCGTTGTAAATCCGGATACGATCTCAAACAATGCGTCGATAAAATGCGGAATCTCACCGGAAATTACGAACGGGAGACAACCGATCAAACTTAACAGAATCCAACTCGATGCCACACAAACAAACCCTTCTTGTGCCGAAAGCGTTCCGCTCGTCTTACGGGAAATGCATCGAAACAGAACAAACAATCCGGCTGAAACAACAATCGTTACGGCAAATCCACGAACAGCAGACAGACTCCCGTCATAAATGCCGATGCCGAATGCCGGAATCAAAAATACAGTCTCAGCCATGCAAACCATCGCAAAAAAGCGGCAAATCATTTTGTAATTCATTGTTTTACGCCTTTCTCAATGATTATGCAAAAATATCGTTCAAATTCAAAATGACCGTATCCCCATTCACCAACACGACCACACTGTCCCCTTCTTGGTATGAAGAATCGCCGTTTGGTATCACAATATCATTCCCTCGTGCAATACATGCCAACCGAACGTTTTTCTTCAATCGAATCTGCTTCAGCGGCAAACCGCAATAGAAGGTATCCGGATCCACTTCAAATTCGATCGCTTCGGCTTGACCGTCGGCAAAGCTGTGAATCGCCGTAGCCGCGCCATCTTGATTTTGCATGGACCGAACATATCGAACGATCGTATTGCAGCAGAATTTTCCGGGGGAAATCACACTGCCCAACGGCAGATTATCCAAAAAAACGGTATTTTCCGATTGTCCGAGTTTGGTAATAATCTGGGGGATCTTTCTGCTGCTTCCGTACAAGGATGTAAGCACGTTCAATTCATCCAAATCCGTCAAGGAAACCAGAGCATCGACCTTGGACAGTCCCTCACTCTCCAAAAACATTTGATTCCGAACATCCCCCTGGATCACAGTTGCACGCGGCAACAACGCCGACAATTCGGCACAGCGTTCAGCATCCTCCTCAAGAATACAAATCTCGACGGAACGACTGTTGCGAAGTTGTTTGGCAAGATAATACGTCATCGTTCCTCCGCCCACAATCATCACGTGACGTGCTTTATGCTGAACGATCCCCAATTGCTTGAGCATCAAAGCCAAATTGTCGGAGGAGGCAGTCACAAAAATACGATCCCCCGCCTTCAAAACAAAATGACCGTCCGGAATGACAGATACGCCGTCACGCAAAACGGCGCAAACCAGAACTTGGCATTTGAGAATGGAATCCATAGAATGCAACGGAACATTGCAAAGACGGCTGTCGGCTTCCAACCGCAATTCAGCCAATTCGGCACGCCCCCCCATAAAAGTCTCACGCGTCAAAAAACCCGGATATTTGATCAACCGTTCCATTTCGGTGGCAGCATCCTGCTCCGGATTAAAGGTCATGGAAATACCGAATGCATCCCGCATGGCGTAAACCTGCTCCAAATACTCCGGATCCCGAATCCGAGCAATGGTATGAAGCTTCGGATTGAGGCTGTGTGCCGTCATACAGCAAAGCAAATTCAACTCATCACTTCCCGTGCAGGCAATCAGCAGATGGCTCTTTTTGACACCGGCACGGCGCAATGTCTCCATGGAAGCACAATTTCCCTGCACCGCCATGACATCATACCGTTCTATCCCCACTTCCAGCACGTGCGGATCAGAATCCATCAAAGTCAGATCATACCCCTCGGCGGAGAGCTGTTGCGCCAATGTTTCGCCGACATCTCCGCACCCCGCAATCAAAATTTTCAAATCTCGTTCTCCTTTCCGTCTTCCGAATGTTCTGCCAAATATGCCACTGCCGAAAGTGCCGCAACCGTACCGTCAGCCACCGCGGTCGTCAGTTGGCGGATTTGCTTTTGTACCGCATCGCCTGCCGCAAAGACTCCATCACAGGATGTTCGACATGCGGAATCCGTAACAAAATAGCCATCGTCATCCAACTTCGTCAAACTTCTGAATATCTCGTTTTGCGGTATTTGTCCGACCGCCTCAAACAATCCGGAAACTGCCAGTTGACATTGCTCACCGCTTGTTATATTTTTCAGACAAAGATTTTCCAACATCCGTTCTCCGCAAATTTTTTCAACCACCGTGTTCATGTGGTAGATGATATTTTCTCGTTTCCAAAGCCGTTCAACCAAACCTCGCTCGGCACGCAATTCCTCCCGTCGATGAATCAAATGAACTTTTGCACAATAGTCCGATAATGTGAGAGCATCCTGCACGGCGGTATTGCCGCCGCCAACCACAGCAACTTCCTTTTTTCGATACAGCATTCCGTCACAGGATGCACAGAAAGAGATCCCGCGTCCGATCCATTCGTCTTCCCCCAGAACTCCAAGTTGCCGATGTTTGAGACCGGTGGCAAGAATCACGGCACGACAAAACACATCGTGTGTGTCGGTCACAATGCAAAATCCGCGACATTCCTTCCGAATCGCCTTCACGGCTGCAAACTTCGTTTCAACACCGCCGGCAAGGAGCTGTGATTTCAAATTTTCGGAAAAGGTATATCCGTCCGTATTCGGTAGTGCGGGATAATTTTCAATTCTTTGCGATGCAAGAATCTGACCGCCGAGGATATTTTCTTCCAACAGCAACACGCTTTTGGAGGCACGCACCGCGTAAAGAGCCGCTGTCATACCGGCAGGTCCGCCGCCGACCACTGCAATATCAAACATTTCTTTCATGACTTTATGATTTGATTCTCCTGTTTTTGACTTTTTCGGCATCCGGAGTCACCACACAAGACCAATTGGTATGATAAATCACCAGACCGGGTTTCCCGCCCGCCGGCTTTTTGACATTCCGTACCAACGTATAATCCACTTCTACATTCTGACCGTCGGCACCTTTGGAAAAATACGCTGCGATTTCAGCCGCTTCCGTAAAATCCGAAGCATTCGGTTCTTCCCCGCTGCAAAGCATCACCGCGTGCGATCCGGGTAAATTTTTGACATGGAACCAATAGTCGTTCTTTCCTGCCAATTTGTGAGTAATATATTCATTTTGAACATTATTTTTTCCACATAGGACACGATAACCGCCGGATGTACGAAATTCAGCCACAGCCGGTGTTGCTTGCTTTTTGGAAGCAATATAATTTTTCATCCGCGACGCATAGCCGGATCGATACAATTCATCGCGAATCTCCGAAAGATCGGTTGCTGTTTCGGCATGCGTCAACGAATCAAACACCGTATCCAAATAGCGTAACTCCGTTTCTCCGATCCCGATTTGCTTACTCAATTCCACGCGCGCGGTCTTGCACTTGTTGTAGCGTTTATAATAGAATTGTGCATTTGAAGAAGGAGATAAACGTCCGTTGAGCGGAACGGTACAACATCCGAAAGTCCCGTCCTCATGAAGATCTTCATAATCGGTGAGTGCCGCCTCTGTCATACCGCGGGAGAGACGATACAGATTTGCCGTAATCAGATCAGCGTATTTTTTATATTGTTCCCCTTTTTCACAATCCGACAGTTCTGCGCGTTGCAATTCCAATTTTTTTCGGATGCGCGCGTCGGATTGCGTTAAGATTCGTAAAATATCGGCAGCACGGTGGCGGATATGTTGCTCGCGGTCACGCGTAAAAAAGAAATCATCCAACAGCTTTCCGGCACTTTCATATCGCCGCAATTCAAAATCGGCACCGTAGTGTCGCAAATCGCAAAAGGCATATTCCAAAGCCTGACCGTCCCGCAGAATCATACACGGAGAAAAATCGGCACAACGGATCCGACTCATGATGTCAAAGAAAGCATTCCGCAATCGTTCGTGATCACATCCACCGATCAAAGTATCCGTGCTTCCCGTTCCGCGATAGGTGATCTCTCTGGCAACCGTTGACGAAATTCCGAAAAAAGAGGAAGTGATCCACTTATCACAAGGGCGATCCGGAAAGCTCTGTTGCAAAAGGGTATCCCACTGTGCTTCCGTCACCGCCAAAGGATCGTTTTTTCCCTGTTTCGGAGGCAATTCATATGTCATTCTGGGAAGCAGCTGACGCACCGAAGAAGTGGAAAAATCGACCGGATGCAAAACGGCAAGGATTTTTTTGTCTTCATCCGTAAAAATCAAATTACTGTATTTTCCCATAATTTCGGCAATCAGATATTTTCGACAATCGTATCCCAATTCATCCCGTGTCTCAAACTCCATCGTCACCACACGTTCAAATCCTTCTTGCCGCACATCGCCGAGTTTTGCTCCCTGCAAATGTTTTCGCAACAGCATGCACAACATCGGCGGTGTCATGGGATTCTCTTTTTGCTCATCCGAAAAACCGAAACGCGGATTGTTGGAGCCGGCATTGATGAGCAACCGTTTTCCCCCTTCCAAACTTCGCATTTGCAAAACGATTTCGTCCCGTTCCGGCTGAAAGACCTTCTCGATCCTCGCCCCCAATGATTTTTCACGCACTTCGGCGATCGCACATGCCAACATTCCAGCATCAAAAGCCATCTTCCGTCTCCTTTTTTGAAAACTTCTGAAAAATATTATAACATAATCTTGCAATTTTTACAAGTCAATGCTATAATATTTTATGAAAAGCTTGGAAAGGATTCAAGGAACAGAACATGAACAGAACCGTAATAGGAATTGATGTCGGCGGTACCACCACCAAAATCGTCGGCTTTCATAAAAGTGAAGACGGAACCAAACAACTCATTGAACCGCAATTTGTCCGCGCAACCGATCCCCTAACCTCCATTTACGGAGCATTCGGAAAATTCACTTCCGAAAACGGCTTGGAATTACATGATATTGACCGCATCCTGATGACAGGTGCCGGTTCCTCGGTCATCAAAAACGGCATTTATAATTTGGAATGCATTCCGGTTCCGGAATTTTCCGGTAGCGGCATCGGAGGACTGTACCTGTCCGGATTGCAGGAAGCCATCATCGTCAGTATGGGAACCGGCACCGCACTCAATCATGCAAAAAGGATCGGTTCGAAATATGAAATCAAATACCTTGGCGGTACGGGAGTCGGCGGCGGCACTTTGCTTGGACTTTCCAAAAAGCTGTTGGGGCTGGATAGCATCGAACACATCGAACAGCTTTGTGCCGAGGGCAATCTTGATAATGTGGATCTGCGCATTAAAGATATTTCCAGAAAGCACAGTTATCAAGGTATCAATGAAAATTTGACCGCTGCCAATTTCGGCAAAGTCTCCGATCTGGCATCCAATGCCGATCTGGCGTTGGGTATTGCCAACATGGTTGCCGAAACCATTGCCATGCTCTCCATTTTCGCGGCACGTTCTTATGCATTGCAAGACATCGTTCTCATCGGAAATCTGACTACCATTACCTCTGTGCGACGTGTATTTGAAAATTTGGGCGGTAACTTCGGCGTTCGTTTCATCATTCCGGAAAATGCACAGTTCGGCACCGTCATCGGTGCGGCACTCAGTGAAGATTGAGTTGCCCGCATTCCTCAAACAAACAACAAAACAGTAACGCCCAACCGCGCCGTCGGCGCGGTTGGGCGTTACTCGATCTTGCTATCAACTTACTCTTCAATTCTCTTTCGGAAATATCTGCCGATGGCAACAATCAGGGACAACAGCTCTTTCTCCACTTCTTTCGGGAAAAGAACAGTGGTCTTATATGTTTCAAACGAAAGATTGCCTTCATATCCTATATCACGCAATCCGGCAAGAAATCCTTCCCAATCCGTAGCAAGCTCATTTCCCCACAGATCGGTGGTCTGCGTATAGGGCATCAGATGTTTGTCACCGCAACCGTCATTATCATGGATGTGTAAAAGAGTCAACCGCTTGCCGATCCGATTCAAATAAGCGCGAAGATTCTTTCCGGTAATATTGGCATGACCGACATCAAAACAGAATCCGAAAATCTCCTCGCCCGCTTCGGCATTCAAGGTATCGATCAAGTCGCAAAAATCTTCGGCATTGGTACACACATCGGCTTCCACGACGCGATTGCGGACACTGCGGAACATATTCTCCAAACAGATCTTCACGCCGTATTTTTTGGCAGTCGGCATCAAACGTCGGTACATTTCCAAATTGATCCGGAGATCTCGTTCCCGATTTTCGGACTCGATGGAAGTAAACGGATGAACGACCAGCGCGGGACAACCGACAAATGCACAAACGGCAATCACTTTCTCAACCACCTGCAAAAGATACTCGGTCGCCTCGGCATTGCCTTCAAACCAAGTCGGAAACGGCGCATGCATTTGAGAAAAGGCGATGCCGTACTTTTCAGCTGCCGCCTTCATCGGTGCAAAATGCGCAACAAACGCATCCAACGGCAGATCACACAAAGGAAACTCCTTCCCTTTGATGTATTCCCAAGGGTTGATCACATGGTCGATATTAAAATCCAAAGCCTCAATTCCGCATGCCTTGGCAAGTGCCATGCTTTTCTCGTCGTCATTTTCATCATACCAATCTCCGGATTGAATGGAAATCATATGTTTTTTAATTTCCATACGTATATCTCCTCTCAACAATTATTTTTTGATTGCTCGCATGCATCAAAAATTCAAGTATAGTATAGCATAACCACATCGAAAAATCAAGGGGGAAATTTTCCAAAATGGGAGGCGTTTTTGCACATTTCCCAAACAAAGACGAAAAGTTCGATGCTTTCAACAGACAGTCTATCCTTTTTTGTTTTGACTTCCGGTTTTTCAACTCTTCAACGCTCGAAAATCACAGTCTTGGCACGGTCATTGTTCGGGTAAACTGTCACGTTCCCCTTCACAATACGTTTTCCAAACCGTCTCACTCCCTTGCTCACCCACCAGAGCTTCCAATTCTCGTCTGGTTTCTTGCGGTTCAAATGTCCGATAATGGACTTTGAGAACATCCCCCGCCCCCATCGCGCTTCCCGATTCGGAAGTTTCGCTTTTATGAACCGACAAAATCACACAAGCAGGCGGCCAAAGAATGTCCCTGATCTCTTTTCCCACAACGAAAGCTCCCTTGGCAACCGTCAATTCCGCATCCACCAGCAAGGAGGGTTTTCCATGTCGTCCAGCCTCTACTTTGCCCTCGATCACGGTATCGGTAAAAGAAGTCAACCCGACGGTCTCGATAACCAGGAAAGAAAGCGTGACACCTGCCGCCGCCGGCAAAAGATTGGACACTCCGCAAAGTGCCTCAGCGGCAAACGTGATTGCCATGATGGGAGTTCGCGCCGATGCGCCGAGGAAAGACGCCATACCAACAGCAACCAACACACCGTAATAGTTCTCCGGTAAAACGCCGACGGCAATCATCGCGTCGGCACACAGTGATCCGATGATCGCACCGAATGCCAGAGACGGTACAAAAACGCCGCCCGTAGCTCCCGTTTGATTGGCAAAAACCAGCATCACAGCGCGAATAACCAAATAAAGCAACGACAAATACCAAACACCGTGTCCGTCCAAAAGCAACTCGATCAAAGAATGTCCGGAGCCGACCGATTCGGAAAAGAAAAATCCAAACAAAGCAACCACCAAAAATACTGTCACCAGCTTGAACGTAAACGGCAACCGTTCCATTGCAGGACAATGCAACAACCGACCGATCGCACGATACAATTTGGTGAACAAAACCGCCCCGAAACCGGTCACAAGACCGACGATCAGTGGTGCCCACAGATATTGCCACGGCAAAGTAACGTCCAAGGAACCGTCAAACATGACAAATTGCATTCCGCTCCACTCACACAGCGCACCCGTTGTTACCGAACCAGATACGACCGCAACTGCCGCTGTCATAAAGAGCATGGGAGAAAAACGACGGTGTGCTTCTTCAAAAGCAAAAAAGATTCCGCTCAACGGTGCTCCGGTCGCCGCTGCAAATCCGGCACACGCACCACCCGTCATAATATAGCGATTCCACGCCGGATTCTTTTTTCCGAAGATGCGTACCGTACCGCGCCCGACCGCGGTTCCCATTTGCACACACGGTCCCTCGCTTCCGAGCGGAAGAGCCGCCATAAAGCTCATCATTGCCGAGGCAAACAGTACAAAAATGCTTTTCACCCAATGGAAATGGATCACGCCGCGCAACAGCGCAACTGCAGTCGGAATTCCGCCGCCGCGGCAATTCTTGGAAACATGCAAAAGAACCGCTTCCAATACACCGAGCAATGCAACGCCTCCCAACAACAGTGGCAAATAGGCGGGATTGTTGCGTACCGCATCATAAAGCATGGCTGAGAAAGAAATGACTGCCGATGCGGCGGCGCGGAATCCAAAGACAACCACGCCCGTAAAAATCCCCGTGACACCGGAAAAGACCAGGCACGGGATCAAAATGTTTTTGATATAAGTCAAACGGTGATTCTCCATGATTCGATCAATCCAGGCTTTCCTTAACGCAGATCAATTCGGACGCATACGGCAAAGTCAAGATCCAATCGCACAACGTGTGCCATTCTGCCAATTTATGCGTTCGGCGTGCATAGTAAATGTTGATGAGATTCTCATAATTCATCGTTACGGTACGCATCTGATTGTAAGAAGACGGTAACAGTTGAATCATGTTATGCCAAGCTTGGCGATTCTCTTTGTCGGCAACAAAAGTTTGACGCTCTCTTTCCAAATACGCAATGAGAGCATCCAATGCGGCAAGTCCGCCCGTATCCAAACGGTCATGGGAAAAATCATCCCGTTCAAACGGTTTGGCATGGATCTTGTGCATTGTGGACGTAGAATTTGCCACGGTCCCCACCTTATAGGTATCAAATTCTTTCCACCAATAGAGCGGTGCGGTAATATCGACGGAAACAAAAATCTGACGTAAAAATTTGCGATGATCGCTTCCCGCATGAGCCAAACGCTTTGCCAATGACAAATCGTTTTCCCCCAATACATAAGTTCCGTTTGCATCATATGCGCTGTCCATACGAGCCCAACTGTTCATCGGATTTCGTGCACCGCGAATCGCATTTTCAATATTCATTACAGATGTGCGTTCTGTCTTCAACATCGTTTTTTCCCCGGCTTTCTTCTGCATTTTTCGGTATCAGTATATCACATCTTCCGAAGTTTGTCAAGCAAAGAGTGCAAAAGTCTTTTGAATCGTCGGCATCGAACCTGTCTTTTTTCTCATTTTATCATTGAAATCGTCAATACTGACAAAAATCGCAACCGGATTTTGAAAAAAAATGTGTGTTCTCCTCCTTTTTTTGGAGGTGTTTTTTGTGATATAATATATAGGTTAAAATGTCATAAAAAATTCGGAACGAAACAGGGAGAAAAACAGTGATCAGAGAAGATTTAAGAAACGTTGCAATCATTGCACACGTAGACCACGGAAAAACCACATTGGTGGATGGATTGCTCAAACAAGGCGGCATTTACCGTGATAACCAAGAAACGGTGACTCGCGTGATGGATTCGGGAGATTTGGAGCGGGAACGCGGCATTACCATTCTTGCCAAAAACACTGCCGTTCATTATAAGAATATCAAGATCAACATCATTGATACTCCTGGACATGCCGACTTTGGCGGCGAAGTAGAACGCATTTTGAAAATGGTCAACGGTGTCATTCTTTTGGTGGATGCCGCCGAAGGTCCCATGCCGCAAACACGTTTTGTCCTGCAAAAAGCATTGGAATTGAATCATCGCGTTATCGTCTGTATCAACAAAATTGATAAACCCGATGCCCGTTTGGGAGAAGTGGAAGACGAGATTTTAGAGCTTTTGATGGATCTGGGAGCCAACGATGAACAGCTCGACAGTCCCATGCTCTATTGCTCCGGTCGTTCCGGGACTGCAACGGAAGACCCCGATATTCCCGGCACCGATCTGACACCGCTGTTTGAAAAAATCGTCAGCTATATGCCGGCACCTGGCGGTGACGAAACGGGAGATCTTCAATTACTCGTCTCCTCCATCGACTACAACGATTATGTTGGGCGCATCGGCATCGGAAGAATCGAACGCGGTTCCATCCGCGTCGGACAGGAAGTCGCAGTTTGTAACTACCACAATCCGGATTCTTTTAAGAAAACCAAAGTCGTATCTCTATACCAAATCGACGGTCTGGTGCGTACCCCCGTGGAGAACGCCACAGTCGGCGATATTGTATGTTTTTCCGGTGCTGGGGACATCACCATCGGCGATACGTTGACGGCACCTTCCAATCCGCAACCTTTGGAATTTGTCAAAGTTTCGGAACCGACCATGGAAATGACGTTTATGGTCAACAACAGCCCCTTGGCGGGTAAAGAGGGCAAATTCGTGACATCCCGTCAATTGCGTGATCGCCTCTACCGTGAATTACTGAAAGATGTCTCCTTGCGCGTCAGCGACGGGGACACGACCGATGAATTCCGCGTGGCGGGCAGAGGAGAAATGCACCTCTCCATCCTGTTGGAGACCATGCGCCGCGAAGGCTTTGAATTGGCATGTTCCAATCCCCGCGTATTGTACAAGCAGATCGACGGACAAAAATGCGAACCGATGGAACGCGTCACATTGGACGTTCCCATGGATTATGTCGGTGTCGTCGTGGAAAAACTCGGACAACGAAAGGGAGACCTGCTCTCCATGACACCGGTCGGCAGTCGTACTCGCGTAGAATATTCCATTCCGGCACGTTGCCTGTTCGGCTATCGTTCCGAATTTTTGACAGCAACCCACGGCGAAGGTGTCATTAACACCATTTTTGACGGTTATGCTCCCTATCGCGGTGAGATTGCCATGAAATTTACCGGCTCTCTGATTGCCTCCGAGGCAGGAGAAACCACACGCTACGGTCTCTACAACACGCAAGACCGCGGACAATTGTTTGTCGGTCCGCAAACGCAAGTCTATGAAGGCATGATCGTTGGTGAAAATCCGAAAAACGACGACATTGCAGTCAATCCCTGCAAAAAGAAACAGCTGACCGCAATCCGTTCTGCCGGTGCCGATGAAAAACTCTTGTTGACGCCCGCAAAGATCTTTACATTGGAAGAAGCCATCGAATATATCACGGACGACGACTTGATTGAGGTTACACCGAAATCCATCCGACTTCGCAAAAAAATCTTGAATACCGAGTTGCGTATGAAAGAAATGATGCGTCGCCGCCGTGAATTGGAAGCGCAAAAGAAATAACCAATCAAACGCTCGATTTTCCAAGCACGATCACGCTTGCGACGAAACATAACGAATGTGCCATATCCGTTCCGGATGTCACACATTCGTTTTTTTATCTTATTTTGAAGAAAGACTTGACAAACAACGTAAACAGTGGTATAATCTGCAAAAAGGAGGTTTGTAAAAAAGTTTCATTTCGGTTTAGAATGTTTATATACACTGTTTGTAATTTTATAATAAACAGCTTATATAAATGCGCTAAACGTGCCATGACTAATAGAGTTAGACTGTTTTGCAAATTCCTTTTCGAAAAAATTCAACTGATGAAAAGGAGAATAACAAAACCATGTGCATAATCGGAAATATCGATCGAGTTCAACAGCAGATCAACTACAATTTTCAAAATCCGAACTTGCTGATTCAAGCTTTTACAACAAAATCCTACAGCAATGAATACCCGAGAACCGAAAATTGTCAAGTGTTGGAATGGGTTGGTGATCGGGTATTAAGCGTTTTCATCACCAAATGGCTTACGGACACCTACGGCATCGCGAATGCGGACTCCGGTTTTCATTGTACCCATAACGAAGGGCATTTGACGGACATCAAGCAATATTTGGAGAAGAACGACACATTGGCAAAACAGACGGACATTCTCGGATGGTCTTCCCTTTTGCGGCAAGGAAAAGGGGATGCAGAACAAAAAACACAAGAACAGGATTCCGTCAAAGCCGATTTGTTTGAATCCGTTTTGGGGGCTGTTGCAATAGATTCCAAATGGAATTATGAAGTTCTTCAACAGGTAACGAACATCATGTTGGAACCGAAAAAATTGATGCAAACATATCGAGAGCTTCCATCGCACCCGGATTGCCCGAACAATTCCAAATAAAATCATGAAAAGACACGGTACATCATGGCGTACCGTGTCTTTTACATTGTTCACTACTTTGTTAAAAAATTGTTTTTTCCTCTTTTCTCCAAAATCATTGACTTTTACCGCATTTTATATTATAATAGTAGTATCATCTCATCTGTGCGTTTGTATTGTGTTTACAACCCGCAGAGAAAGGAACGATATGTTCAAAAACAAAAAATACACTTTTCGCGGCGGCTCTCACGTGCATGAACACAAGGATACCGCCGCTTTGCAGACTGTCCGCTTGCCGGAGCCTTCCACCGTTTCCATCCCGCTTTCTCAACACATCGGGGCACACGCCGTTCCGATCGTGCAAAAAGGCGATCCCGTAAAGATCGGTCAAGTCATCGGCGTGGTGGAAAAAGGGCTGGGGTGTCCCGTCCATGCTAGCGTATCCGGTACGGTCAAAGAAATCGTCACTCGCCACAATGCACAAGGGACACCGATTCAAAACATCGTCATTGAAAATGACGGTCAACGTACATTCTCCGAAGCGATCCGACCTCGCACCGAGCCATTGGAAACTGCCTCGACGGAAGAGATCATCGAAACCGTCCGCCAAGCCGGAATCAGCGGATTGGGCGGAGCAACCTTCCCGACCTATGCCAAAATACAAAGTGCAATCGGCAAGGCAACAACCGTCATCATCAATTGCGCCGAATGCGAACCGTATATTACCGCCAATCATCGTCTGCTTTTGGAACGCAGCAAACCGGTCATTGACGGATTGGAAATTTTAATGCACGCTTTGCACGTCAAGGAAGGCATCTTGGCAGTTGAAGACAACAAGCCGGATGCCATTGCACTGTTGAAGCGGGAAACAGCCGATAAACCGAGTATCAGCGTTTGCGTCATGAAAACCAAATATCCACAAGGTGATGAACGCCAATTGGTTTACGCACTGTTTCACAAAGAGATCCCCGCAGGCAAACTTCCTGCCGATGTGGGATGTATGATTGTCAATGCGGAAACAAGTGCGGCAATTTCCCGCGCCTTCCGCCGCGGTCTTCCGTTGGTCAGTCGAATCGTAACGGTCACGGGAGATTGTATCAAAGAACCGAAAAACGTGCGTGCGCCCTTAGGAGCTTCCTATCGTGATTTGATCGATTTTTGCGGCGGTTGCACACAGGAGCCGAAAAAACTAATCAGCGGAGGACTCATGATGGGACAAGCACAATGGGATCTCGATGCCCCCGTTACCAAAGGAACCTCTGCACTGTTGCTCTTTTCCGCGGCACATGATACCATCAACAGCCGACAGACCGCTTGTATTCACTGCGGCAGCTGTGTACAGCATTGCCCAATGCATTTAATGCCGAATTACTTGGCGCAATATGCACAAGCACGCCGCTATAACGACGCGGCAAACATGAACGTTATGAGTTGTGTGGAATGCGGCACCTGCTCTTACAATTGCCCTGCCGGCATCCCGATCGTACAGTATATCCGCATTGCAAAAGGCACCCTGCGTGCCAAGAAATGATTACCGACCGATTTATTCCGAAAGGATCGCTTATGGACACAAAACAAACCTCACCAAACATACAATCGTCAACGCTTTTGACGGTTTCTCCGTCTCCGCATGAAAAAAGCGGTATCACGACCGCCTCCATCATGAAAGACGTATTGATTGCACTCCTCCCTGCAACGATTTGGGGCATTTACGCATTTGGATGGCGTGCCGGACTGGTCTTATTGCTCTCCGTTGTCAGTGCTGTCTTGTTTGAATTTTTGACGCAAATCATTTTGAAAAAGACCGTAACCATCGCCGATTGTTCTGCCGCAGTTACGGGACTGTTATTGGGATTAAACCTCTCTTCCGAGGTTCCGCTTTACGTTCCGATTGTCGGTGCGGCATTCGCCATCATCGTTGTCAAACAACTGTTCGGCGGACTCGGAAAAAACATTATGAATCCTGCATTGGCAGCACGTGTCTTTTTGATGTTGGCATGGACAGAAGGAATGAGCAAATTCGATCAAGTCTTTGATGCCGTTGCTTCAGCCACACCGTTGGTCTCTGTCAATGCCGGAATTTTGCCGGAAGGCATTGACCTGTTGGATCTGTTTTTAGGACGGCACGGCGGTTGCATCGGTGAAGTTTCTGTTCTAATGTTACTCATCGGCGGTCTCTATCTGCTGTTCCGCCGCGTCATCCGCTGGCACATTCCCGTTGCAATGTTAGGAACCGTAGCACTGTTGACATTCCTGTTTCCCGTTTTACCGGACGGGATCGATGCCACATTCGTCAACCGAGCCGTTTACATGACAGCCTCCTTGTGCAGCGGCGGATTGGTCCTGGGTGCGTTATTTATGGCAACCGATTATGTAACTTCTCCCGTAACCAACGTCGGTCGTCTGATTTACGGCGCAGGTTGCGGCGCGCTCGTCGTCTTTATCCGCTATTTCGGCGGGTACAACGAAGGTGTCTCGTTCGCGATCCTGATTATGAACGCATTGGTCTGGTATTTGGACATGGCAACCAAACCGCGCGTGTTCGGAAAACCGCACAAAGCGAAGAAAACGATTTGAAAGGCGGTGAAACCCATTGGATACATCAAAAAAAAGCACTGCCCTTGAATCCCTGATCATTGGACTCAAACTACTCTTGATCTGTTCTGTCATTGCGGGTATTGTTTCGTTCGTGTATGCTTTGACTGCGGATACATACGCCGAAAACATCAAACGTACACAGGAATTGGCGGTCGGAAAAATTTTTACCGGTGCAGACGATTGTCGTTTACCGTACAGTGAACTCGGAGAATCCAACGGAGTCATTGTGTCATCCGTTCATGACGGCAATACCTTGTTGGGATTTTGCGCCGAAGTCACCGTCGGCGGATTCGGCGGAGATATTTCCTTGATGGTCGGTTACGCGAACGACGGAACCATCATCGGAGTGACGATTGTCAGTCACAGTGAAACGCCGGGACTTGGTTCTAAATCCGGTGACGCAACCTATCTGAACGGAAATTACAGCGGAAAAAGCGGTATTTTGACAGCAGGCGAGGATGTGGATATGATCGCCGGTGCCAGTGTGACTTCCAAAGCGGTTTTGGACGGTGTCAACCGTGCGACCGCCGCCGTAACGGAATGCGCTGCCTTAAAAGGAGGGCAAGGCTCATGAATAAATATTTGAAGCAGCTCAAAGAAGGACTGTTGGATAACAATCCCGTCCTGGTCCAATTGTTGGGCATGTGCCCGACGCTGGCAACCACCACATCCGTTTCCAATGCCGTTGGAATGGGACTTGCGGCAACAGCGGTATTGATCTGTTCCAATCTCTTCATTTCCATTTTACGGAAGTTTATCCCCAAACAGGTTCGGATCGCCGCGTACATTGTTATCGTTTCTGGATTTGTCACAGCCGTGGAACTTTTGATGCGAGCCTATTTTTATTCTCTATACCAATCCCTCGGGTTATTTATCCCTTTAATTGTTGTCAACTGCATTATTTTGGCACGTGCGGAAGCATTCGCCTCCAAAAACAAACCGCTCCCCAGTATGGTGGACGGACTGTCTATGGGATTGGGCTTTACATTCGCGTTGTGTTTGTTAGCTGTGATTCGCGAGCTGTTGGGCGCGGGAACGATCTTCGGATTCACCATTCCCTTCTATCAGCCCATGGTGATTTTCATTCTGCCGGCAGGTGCTTTTATGACGCTCGGATTTCTCATCGCCGCAGTGCAAAAAATTCGCAGTATAACGGAAGAACGAAAAAAAGCAAAAATGACCGCATCTGCAAAGACAACCGAAAGTACGCTTCCGGAAGAAATTGAAAAGGAGGAAGTACAAGCATGAACTTGGAATATTTGGGACAACTTTTTTCTCTCATGTTTACGGCATTGTTGGTGGAAAACTTTATTTTTTCCAAATTCTACGGTTGCTGTCCTTTTCTCGGCGTTTCCGAAAAGCCATCCACCGCACTCGGCATGGGCATGGCAGTTACATTCGTCATCACCGTTTCATCAGCCGTCACTTGGGTCGTCTACCACTTCCTGCTGGTCCCAGAATGGGCAGACTATGATCTCGGTTACCTCAAGACAATTGCTTTTATTTTAGTCATCGCAGCTCTGGTTCAGTTCATTGAAATGTTCTTACGCAAATTCATCCCGGCACTCTACACATCATTGGGAATTTATCTCCCCTTAATTACCACTAACTGCGCCGTACTCAGTTCCGCGCTTTTGATTGTACAGAAAGAATATGATCTGATCCAAGCGGTCTGTTTCGGATTTTCCGCCTCCTTAGGCTTTACGCTTGCCATTGTGGTATTTGCGGGAATTCGTACTCGCATGGAAAATGCAGAGCCGCCGAAATCTTTTCGCGGCTTTCCCATCACTTTGATTACAGCGGGACTGCTTGCAATGGCATTCTCCTGTTTTTCCGGTATCAAGATCGGATAAAAATTCATTGAATCAAACAAGGACGGATTACATATGCAAATTCAAGATGTCTTGATTCCCGTCGCCATTTTTGCGAGTTTGGGAATCATCTTCGGTATCATATTGGCTGTCGCATCCCGCATCTTTGCAGTCAAAACAGACGAACGGATCGGACAGATTACCGAATTGTTGCCCGGTGCCAACTGCGGCGGTTGCGGTTACTCCGGTTGTGCCGCATTGGCAGATGCCATTGTAAAAGGTGAAGCGTCTCCCAATGCCTGCAAAGGTTGCAGTCCGGAATCCATTCGCCGCATCGGCGAATGGATGGGAATCGAAACGGAAACGGCAACTCCTGTCCGCGCACATGTCCTGTGTGCCGGAAATTGTCAAACTGCCATCTACAAATATCGCTATGAAGGTGCCGAAGATTGTGTAGCGGCTGAAAAGTTAGGCGGCGGAAGCAAAGCCTGCCCGAACGGATGCATCGGACTGGGAAGTTGCGTCGCCGCGTGTAAATATGATGCCATTCACGTTGTAGACGGGCTTGCAGTGGTAGACAAGAACAAGTGCATCGGTTGCGGTGCCTGTGCCGCACGTTGCCCGAAACAGATCATTACCATGATTCCCGTATCGGCTCATTACGTGGTGGATTGTCGTTCAACCGAAAGCGGTGCAATCACAAGAAAGCAATGTACGGCAGGCTGTATCGCTTGCAAACTTTGCGAAAAGAATTGCCCCGTCG
>CAZUYA010000028.1:0-22208 GCA_964624685.1 uncultured Ruminococcus sp.
GATCGACAGGGCGGTTGCCCCGACCTGTACCGACACGGGTTTGACGGAAGGCAAGCATTGTTCCGTTTGCGGAACGGTTTTGGTCACACAGGAATCCATTGCGGCAAAGGAACACATCTATGGCGAGGACGGCTATTGTACCCTTGGTTGCGGGACACATGCACCGAGCGAAGGATTGAGCTATACCTTAAATGATGCCGGTACCGCTTATACAGTCTCCGGAATCGGTACTTGCGAGGACACGGATCTTTATATTCCGGCAGAGTATCAAGAATTTCCCGTGACGAGCATTAGCGAGTATGCGTTCTTCAGATGCAGTAGTTTGACGAGTATCACGATTCCGAACAGTGTAACGAGCATCGGCGATTGTGCGTTCTACTATGCCAGCAATTTGACAAGCGTGACAATCCCGGACAGTGTGACGAGCATTGGAAGAAGTACATTCTCCGGATGCGATAAATTAACATACAATACTTATGACAATGCCAAGTATTTGGGCAATGCAGAACATCCGTATTTGGTATTGGTGGAAGCCGCCGGTACATCCATTACAAGCTGTCAAATTTATAATCAAACAAAAATAATTGTCGGTAACGCGTTCTACAATTGCAGTAATTTGACAAGTTTGGCGATTCCGGATGGTGTGACGAGCATTGGCTTGTCGTTCTTCGGTTGTTATAGCTTGACGAGTATCACGATTCCGGACAGTGTGACGAGCTTTGGCGATTATGCATTCTGCGGTTGTTATAGTTTGACGAGTATCACGATTCCGGACAGTGTGACGAGCTTTGGCGATTATGCATTCTGCGGTTGTTATAGTTTGACGAGTATCACGATTCCGGACAGTGTGACGAGCATTGGAGACTATGCGTTCAAGAATTGCGGATTGACGAGTATCACGATTCCGGATGGTGTGACGAGCATTGGTAGTTATGCATTCTGGTATTGCAGTAGTTTGACAAGCATCACGATCCCGGATAGTGTAACGAGCATTGGCGAGGGTACGTTCTACGGAAGCAGTAACTTGACAAGCATCACGATCCCGGACAGTGTGACGAGTATTGGCAAGTATGCGTTCTACGGATGCAGCAGTTTGACGAGCATCACAATCCCGGACAGTGTGACGAGTATTGGCGGTTCTGCGTTTTTCGCATGCAGTCATTTGACCGGCGTTTATATTACCGATCTTGCCAAGTGGTGTCAAATTGATTTTGGAAACAGTGGTGCCGACCTGTTATCTTATGCACACAACTTGTATCTCAACGGAACGTTGGTAACAGATCTTGTGATTC
This sequence comes from uncultured Ruminococcus sp., assembly GCA_964624685.1. GTDB lineage: Bacteria > Bacillota > Clostridia > Oscillospirales > CAG-272 > UMGS1865. The sequence continues at coordinate 1,293 of CAZUYA010000028.1, forward strand.
CGGACGGTGTAACGAGCATTGGCAAGTATGCGTTCGACGGATGTAGCAGTTTGACGAGCATTACGATTCCGGACTGTGTGACGAGCATTGGAAGTCATGCGTTCTCTGAATGTAGCAGTTTGACGAGTGTAACGATACCTGACAGCGTGACGAGCATTGGTGAGAATGCGTTCTCCAGTTGCAGAGGCTTGGCGATTATTACTTTTGATGGAACTGCGGCACAGTGGAATGCAATTGAAAAAGACTCCGATTGGAAGTGGAATTGGAGCGGCGCAGTGATCTGTACCGACGGGACATTCTATTATTGATAATAATCGTTGTTCAAATCGACTTCCGCCACCGTGCTCTTCACGGTGGCGGAGGTTTTGCCGTAGTATCCAATGTAACTTGTGCCCTTCCTGTGCGTGGATGGATTGCAAACGAAAGTAGCCTCCCTTAAAGTAGGGAGGCTACTTAGGATAGGGGACATTATTGTTTCCCTGTAGGAGGGGGATGGGGGAGCTTGTGGTTTCCATCTCTGAAAAAGAGGAGACTCTCGGCGAGAATGACCGATGGAATGCAGAGCAATCTTCTCGAAAACAAAGAATAAAAACAAAACATCCGAATCGATGTTAGAAAACATTCGATTCGGATGTTTTTGGTTGGTGCCGGTAGTCGGGGTCGAACCGACACGGTATCGCTACCACTGGATTTTGAGTCCAGCACGTCTGCCAATTCCATCATACCGGCATATTCAACGTATATTATTATAACACATTCCATTTGAAAAATCAAGGGGTTTTACAAAAAAAATGAAAATTTTTTTGCAACATCGAAACCGGATGTTTTCAGACCGTATTGGGTTGACAAAATCGGCTCCGAAATGAGCGCATCCGTAAGGGATGCGCTCATGCCGTTGTTGCAACAACACCACCGGATTTAGTTCTTGAGGCTGTGGATCGGTGCCGGGATCCGTCCGCCGCGGTGAATGAATTTTGCGGGAGAATACGTGTTCAATTCCATGATGGGTGCGGTTCCCAGCAGACCGCCGAATTCCACGCGATCGCCTGCTTTTTTTCCGTAAGCGGGGATCAATCGCACGGCAGTGGTTTTGGTGTTGACAACACCGATGGCGATCTCATCGGCAATGATGCCGTCGATGACCTCTTCCGGTGTATCTCCAGGAACGGCGATCATATCCAATCCGACCGAACAAACCGCTGTCATTGCCTCCAACTTTTCCAATGTCAAGGCACCTCGTTCAGCCGCAACAATCATGCCGGCATCTTCGGAGACCGGGATGAAAGCACCGGACAGTCCTCCTACATGGGAGGATGCCATCACGCCGCCTTTTTTGACCGCATCGTTGAGCATGGCAAGTGCGGCGGTTGTTCCGTGTGCACCGCAAGATTCCAATCCCATTTCTTCCAAGATATAGGCGACCGAATCCCCGACTGCCGGAGTTGGTGCCAAAGAAAGGTCCACAATGCCGAACGGTGTATCCAATCGTTTTGCCGCCTCGTTGGCAACCAATTGACCGACGCGGGTGATTTTGAATGCTGTTTTTTTGATGACATCAGCCAATTCGGACAAATTGCAGTCTCCCGCGCGGCGAATTGCCGCCGCGACGACACCGGGACCGCTGACACCGACATTGATTGCCGCCTCCGGCTCTCCGATTCCGCAGAATGCCCCCGCCATAAACGGATTGTCTTCCGGTACGTTGGCAAAGACCACCAGTTTGGCACATGCAATGGAGTTTTCATCACGTGTTAAATAGGCGGCACGTTTGACGGCTTTACCCATCATGGCAATGGCGTCCACGTTGATTCCGGCTTTGGTGGAAGCGACATTGACGGAAGAGCAGACGTTCCGTGTTTGTGCCAATGCTTCCGGAATCGTTTCGATCATATTTTTTGCTCCGTCGGTCATCCCTTTTTGAACCAGTGCCGAGAATCCGCCGATGAAGTTGATGCCCAAAGCGTCTGCCGCTTTTTGGAGGGCAAAGGCAATTTTGAGGTATCCTTCCGGAGAACATGCGCCGCCGATCAGGGAGACCGGTGTAACGGATACGCGCTTGTTTACAATCGGGATGCCGTACATCTTTTCGATTTCATTTCCGACCGTTACCAACCGTTCGGCGCGTTTGGTAATCTTATCGTATATTTTGGTACAGAGGCGATCGGGATCTTCGCTGACGCAATCCCACAGGGAAATGCCCATGGTGATGGTGCGAATGTCCAGATTTTCCTCACGGATCATGTTAATGGTTTCCAGAATATCCTGTGTGTTGATCATGTACGCCTCTCCTTAAATGTGGTGCATCGTGTTGAAAATATCTTCGTGCATAGCATGGATCATCAGCCCTTTTCCGCGCCCCAATCCTTCCAGCGCGTCTGCAAAATCGGAAAATCCGACATCCAAACGGTCAATATCGACCAACATGATCATGGCGAAATATTCGGATAGGACGCTTTGCGTAATATCCAAAATGTTTGCGCGGTATTCGGCGCAAACGGCGGCAACGTCGGCAATGATGCCGACTGTGTCTTTTCCGGTCACGGTAATTACAGCTTTCATAAACAATCTGCCTTTCTGGGATATACAAATTTTCGGGCTTGCTTATATTATAAAAGATGGAAAACAAAATGTCAAGCCCCATGGGTGGATTTTTATAAAAAATCACGGCAACTATTGACAAAGGCACTGCTTTTGTGCTATACTACTGACAAGTATATGATCGCGGAGGAAAGTATGAACAGTGAATCCGGATTCGGTGCAAACGGTGCGCCGTTTGAATATGCGGTGGCAGAAGCCAAAAGTCGATCGTTAACCATAAAGAAGATTGCATTGATTGCCGCTTATGTGCTTTGGACGGTGGGGTTGCTTGTGGTCGGAACCATTGTCAAGTTGATCCTGCCCATCCTGTGTTTTATTCCGCTCACCGTTTGGATATTCGTTTTTTTAACATGGCGTTACACACAGGTGGAATATGAATACTCCTTCTTTTCCGGACATCTGACCGTTTCCAAAATTTTGGGCGGTCGCACCCGTAAAGAGCTGATCGGAGTGCAGATTCGCAACATTGCGGCAATCTTTCCGTATGAGGACGCGAACTTGCAACGTGCCGAAAATTATGCGGCTGAAACAGTCATTTTTGCGGCGTCTTCTACCGATGCACCGGAATTGTACATTGCTTTGTGGCAGGATGAAGAGACGGGAAAGCGTACTATGTTGTGTTTTGAGGCGAACGAAAAAGCAATCAAGATCATGAAATATTACAATATGTCGGCTTTCGCAAAATAAATACAGAGCGGATGCTCATATGAATGGGGAGGATCGCAAAAATGAAAATTGCAAGCAAGTTGGCAAACAGCCAACAGAACATTTATGGGGCTTCTCCCGTGACAATCGTGGTCTTGGGCGACAGCGTATCGCAGGGGTGTTTTGAATTGTTTGAATCCGGTCAGGCGATCGATACCGTTTTTGAACATCGGAATGCCTACAGTACAAAAATGGATGAGATGTTACATTTTGCTGTTTCCCAAGGCACATATCCACATTGTCAACAGCGGAATCAGCGGTGACAATGCGCAAAACGGGTTGAAACGTTTGGAGCGTGATGTGTTGTCCTTCCATCCGGATTTGGTTGTAGTCAGTTACGGCTTGAACGATGCCAACTGCGGAGATGTCGGTCTGGAAGCTTATACAAAGGCTTTGGAAGGTATCTTTCGGGGGGTATTACAAACCGGTGCCGAATGTATCTTTCTGACCGAAAATATGATGAATACGACCGTCAGCTGTCATATTGAGAAAGAACGGTTCCGCGAGATTGCGGAGCATAGTGCGCGCATCCAAAATGAGGGCGTGTTGGATCGTTATTTTGAAGCCGCCAAAGAAGTTGCGCGCGCCAATCAAGTTCGCATTTGTGATTGTTATGCAAAGTGGAAAGCTATGGCTCGCGCGGGAGTGAATGTAACGGAACTGCTTTCCAATTATATCAATCACCCGATCCGCCCCATGCAAGCTTTGTTTGCCTACAGCTTGGTGGAAACCATGTTGGACATATCGGAATAAGCGTTTGCTTGGAGGTCACCAACCATGACACGGATGATCATTCTCGGAGATTCCATTACGGTCGGAACTTATACATCGGAAACGGAAAGCTCTCCGTGTTCCGTTGCTTCTCCGAATTTTGCCGAACATCTTCAAAAAATGTTGGGCTATGATACTTTGATCAATTACGGAAAAAACGGTGTTTCCGTCAGTACGGCATCTCCTGTTTTTTCGGAATATGTTTTGAGCGTTCGGTATCCATCCATGGAATCGGCAGATTTTGTGGTGATTGCCGCGGGAACCAACGATTTCGGAACGAACGTACCGATCGGATCGCCCACGGACAGAAGCACGGATACCTTTTTTGGAGCATTGGATACGTTGTATCGCGGACTGTCGAAAAAATACCGGCATGCTACAATCGTTGTGATCACACCGATCCATCGTAAAGATGAGCAAAGCAATACATTGGGCTTGCCATTGCAAAGCTATTGTGATGCCATCAGACAGGTTGCCGATCGCTATCGGCTTTGCGTTTTCAACGGATTTGAAATTCCGATCAATGCCACTTTGGAATCCCATCGCCGTTTGTATATCAAGGACGGGGTTCATCCCAATTTGATCGGGCACCGTATCTATGCCGAACATATCCATCGTGAGATCGTTCGATCACGAACGATCCGATCCAAAACATAAAGAAACAGAAAGAAAAGGAGATCATTATGGAACAGAACTTGCAGGGTTTGCCGACCGAATCGGCTGATTTGACGATGTTGACAGAGGCGCATGTGTATCAAACGGAGACTTTGAATTTGCCGTATCGCTTGTATGTTCCAAAAGATTATACGCCGACCCAACAGTATCCATTGATCTTGTTTTTGCACGGTTCCGGTGAGCGCGGAAATGATAATTGTGCGCAACTCAAACATGCCATTGGGCAAATGTTTGCCGATCCGAGCTCTCCCGTTTATCAATGTATTGTTGTGGCACCGCAATGTCCCGCCGACAGCAAGTGGGTGGAGGTCGCCGATTGGACGCAACAAACGCAGTATTCCACCGATGAGATTTCCGAATCGGCACCTTTGCGGGCTGTAGTCTCTTTGCTGGAGCAGTTGAAGACCGAGTACAGCGTCGATGCAGATCGTATCTATGCTTCCGGGCTTTCCATGGGAGGGTACGGAACATGGGATCTTTTGGTACGACATACCGACCTGTTTGCCGCCGGAATTCCCGTATGCGGCGGTGCCGACTATCGTTATGCCGAACGGTTGAAGAATGTGCCGATTTATACGTTTCACGGTTTGAAAGATCCGACAGTTCCTTATATTGGTACCGAGCGGATGGTGCAAGCAATTCGCGCGGCGGGAGGAACCCAAATTACCTATATTCCTTATCCGGACGGCGACCATGCTATTTGGGAGACGGCATTTGCCACGGATGGTTTGTTTGATTGGTTGTTGGCTCAAAAACGTTCGGCGCGGGAGAATGAGGTGGAAATACCGAACGAAACGGAGACAACGAACGAGGCAGAGACAACGAATGAGACGGAGACAGCGAACGAAACAGAGACCGTCAACGAAACGGAAAGAACGTACATAACAGAGGAGCTGACTGAATCGACAAAACAAACGCCTCCGTCCGACGGACAAACGAAGCCGGGCAGATCCTTTTCCCATTTTTTGGGGATTGTTGTCGTTCTTGCCGGAATTGCCGCAGGTACAGCGGTAATTGCCACGATCCTTGCCAAAAAGAAACGGCATTGAATGGGAGTCACTGATTTTTTTGAAATAAGGAGAACGGGTGAATATGAAACTGATGATCGCTTCCGACATTCACGGATCGGCATACTATTGTGAACGTTTGTTGGAGAATTATCAGCGGGAAAAAGCTGATAGACTTTTGTTGTTGGGAGATGTTCTTTATCACGGACCGCGCAACGATCTGCCGCGAGAGTATGCACCGAAAACGGTTATTTCCATGCTCAATGCGCAAAAAAAGTCGATTGTTTGTGTACGGGGCAACTGTGATGCTGAAGTTGACCAAATGGTATTGGAATTTCCGATTTTGGCTGATTATTGTATTGTGTATGCCGATGGGCATCCCATTTATGCCACGCACGGGCATGTTTACAACGAGGCGCATCTGCCGCCGTTGCAGTGCGGTGACATTTTGCTCCACGGGCATACGCATGTTCCCAAATGTACGGTGCATTCCTCTTTTATTTACATGAATCCGGGATCCGTTTCCATTCCGAAAGAAAATTCTCCGCATTCCTATATGACCTGTGAAGGCGGTGTATTTACATGGAAAGATTTGGAGACCGGCGAGCCGTACATGAAATACGAAAAAGAATAAATCATTTTTTCGGATAACAATGGGAAAGCATTGCGGTTCGATGTGTCTAATGCTCCGGTGTTTGATGATATAACGAAAAAAGGTTGACGGGTGTCAACCTTTTTTCGTTGTTTGATTTTAAGAGAAATCGGTATGGTTGAACATTTAACCGACCGTTTCGGCAAACGAGGATGCCGGGACAAAATACAACGTCTCGCCGACTTGGATGACATACCATGTCGGATCGGAACCGGATTCCATTGCAACCAATGTTGCGGTTTCTCCGACTTTGAGCGTATAAGGCACGGTTTTGTTGATTACCGGCTTATAATATCCGTTTGCTTTTGCGGTTGCCGTAATGGTTTTCGGTGTCGTCAACAGGGTATAATTCTTATAAGTGTCGAGCAGACGATCCAATGTCAACTGCCATTCGCCGTTTTCATTGGGGGTTGTGTAAGTGGCGGAAGCTGAAATAAAGCGATAGCGCGTGACGTTTTCTTCCGTTGTTTTGATGATGTACCAATCCAACCCGTCGTTGGTTCCTTTTCCGACGACTTCAATTTTTGTGCATTCGGTCAGAGTATCTATATAGTTGTTCTCTTCAACATCCAGTTTTATATAAACAGGAGTGGAACGAACGACTAATTTTTGCTCTTTGACGACGTACAATGTTTTTGTCGTTTTGGTAAATTGTGAATAGGTATCTAAAATCTGATCCAATGTCATATTTTCGACACTGATTGTGTCGGTCAGGTACATACTCTTGACATAACCGTACAGGGTTTGTGCCGGGTCGCCCTCTTTTTCCGGATCCACAGTCGCTTTGACGTAGCTCCAGTTGGAACCGTCAACGGTTCCGGTCTTCAACACCGTTACTTTGATCCCTTTCTTTTCAAAGGTATATTTGATTGTTTCTTTTTCTACCACGGGTGCGGAGCGGAGGTTAAGGTTTTCGGCGTCGGTGTATTTGATGACCGGCGTTTCCAAAGCGGTAAATTGATTCTCGTATTGACCGGCATCAATGGATGTGCCGCCCTTGGTTTCGGAGAGATAACTTGCACTGACATAGTAATACAGGACAGTTCCGTTTTCTTCGGTTTTATATTTGACTTTGTACCACTTTCCGTTGGTAGCGACAACCGTAACTTCATCGCCTTTGGAATAGGTTCCTTTTTGCTTGGAAAAATCGTCGGTACAGGGGTAGAGGCGCACTTTGACGCCCTCTGTTGCGTACATCGTCTTTGCTTCACCGAGGGAGGTAAAATCGCCTCCCAAAATATCGGTTGCGGTAATGTAGGTATTGGAAACATATCCGCGTGTTCCGTCGGAAGTTTCCACATAGCTCCATTTGCTGTTGACCTTGGTGCGATGCAACTGTGTTTCCGCTTCCAATGTTTTCAAAATTTCACCGGAGGTTTTCGGTTCACTTCTTAAAGAGACTTTCGTATGCGTATAGACCGATTCATCGACCGAAGTCCAAGACAGATCGGAAGAAGGATTGGTTGTGTTATCTTCTTTGACGGTGGTTTGATCGCTGTCATAATATTGGCGAGACTCGGTATCGTCCGGATCGTTTTGATTTCCGCTGGATACGCAGGAAGCAAGCGAGGCGGTCAAAAGTCCGGCGAACAACAAGGCTAAAATTCTTTTTTTCATTTTGCGGGTTCCTTTCTTTTTTTTGACTGTGACGGTTGTACTTACGGGCAACGTTGCAAACGGGGAATCGAGAAGTTCTCCGTGAAATTTATTGTTTTAAGGTGGCAACAGCCGCTAAATATCCCAATATAAGTATATCATATAAAAAAAACATTGTCAATAAATTTTTTGAATTTTTATCAAATATTTTTGCATGATTCGGAATGCGCATAAAAGCCGGATGTCGGCTCATAATAAGACGGAAAGGAGATGAACGAATGAAGACGGAATGGTTGGATTTGAATGCGCTGATCATTGCATCGGCAAGTGCGGTCGGGAAGAAGGAATCCGACGGTCCGTTGGGACGATTGTTTGATTTACGCGACGAAACGGATCGCTTCGGTGCCAAAACATGGGAAGGAGCCGAAAGTGAAATGCAACGCATGTCCTTGAACACCGCTTTGGCAAAAGCCGATTGCCGCGATACCGATATCGGCGCGCTGTTTGCGGGGGATCTCCTCAATCAATGTGTTGGTTCAGCCTATGGATTGTTACAGTTTGACATTCCGTATTTCGGATTGTACGGCGCCTGTTCTACCTGTGCCGAAGGGCTGTTGTTGGCTTCCGCTTTGGTGTCAAACGGAATTTATGATCGTTGCGGTGTGGTGACATCTTCTCATTATTGTTCGGCAGAGCGACAATACCGAACGCCCATTGAATACGGGGCGCAACGTGCGCCGACAGCACAATGGACGGTGACGGGCGCGGGTGCGTTTTTGGTTGGGAACCCCGATCTGCATGTGTCGGGCGGAACGAGTGGGGCTGTGATTCGGCGCGGTCTGCCCGGAAAAACGGTGGACCGCGGCGTAAAGGATGTTGGGAATATGGGTGCCGCCATGGCTCCGGCGGCTGCCGATACGTTGGTTCGATTTTTTCATGCCACGGGCGAATGCCCCGAAAGGTACGATCTGATCGTAACGGGAGATCTGGGGTTTGAAGGTGGCAATATTTTAGCCGATTTGATGCGGTTTGAGGGATATGCGATGGGAGAACGATATACCGATTGCGGTCAGTTGATCTATGATCGTTCGCGTCAGGATGTTCATGGCGGCGGTTCCGGTTGCGGATGTTCTGCCGTGGTGTTGGCGTCTTACCTGTTGCCGCGATTGGAACGCGGCGAATTGGAGCGGATTTTGTTCCTTTCCACCGGAGCGATGATGAGTCCGGACAGTGTGAAGCAAGGACAAACGATTCCTGCAATTGCGCATCTGTTGGAAATCGAACGAGAATGTTTGTGACGGGAGGTTAAACAGGATGAACAATCTGTGGCAATATCTTTGGGCATTTCTTGTTGGCGGTGCATTGTGTGTCATTGCACAAATTTTGATCGATCGTACCACTTTGACACCTGCTCGAATTTTGGTCATCTATGTCGTGGCGGGAGTTGTGTTGGGCGCGGTCGGTCTTTATGAACCGTTGATTCAATTCGCCGGTGCGGGCGCAACCACACCGTTGACGGGCTTTGGCTATTTAATTAGCAAAGGTGTCCGAGAGGCGGTAGACGAAATGGGACTTTTGGGGGCTTTGACGGGTGGGTTTCGTGCGACTTCGGGAGGAATCACGGCGGCATTGGTCTTTGGGTACTTTGCCTGCTTGTTTGCCAAAGGAAAGCCGAAAGTATAGTGTGAAAAACTGAAAAAAGCTCTCTGCCCTCATAACGATTGAATGAGGGCAGAGAGCTTTTTTGAAAAATATTTTTCTGCTTGTACAGAAGATTAGAATGCGATTTTTTGTTCGATATAGGTCTTTAATTCGGAAATGGGAAGACGAATCTGTTCCATGGTATCACGGTCGCGGACGGTGACGCAGTTGTCGGCGACTTTTTCATCGTCGCCCACCGTTTCAAAGTCCACGGTGATGCAAATCGGCGTACCGATCTCATCTTGGCGGCGGTAACGTTTTCCGATGGAACCGGTCTCGTCATAGTCCACCATAAAATATTTGGAAAGTTCGTTATAAATTTCACTTGCTTTATCGCCAAGTTTTTTGGATAGCGGAAGAACGGCGGCTTTGAAGGGGGCCAATGCGGGGTGCAGATGCAACACCGTGCGTACATCGTTCTTTTCGGCGTCGATGACTTCTTCATCGTAAGCGTCCACGAGGAATGCCAAAGCAACGCGATCAGCCCCCAAAGACGGTTCGATGACATAAGGAATGTAATGCTCGCCGGTTTCCTGATCAAAGTAGGTCAGATCCTTGCCGCTGTGTTTTTGATGTTGACCGAGGTCGTAGTCGGTACGGTCGGCGACTCCCCACAATTCTCCCCAACCGAACGGGAAAAGGAACTCAAAATCGGTCGTCGCTTTGGAATAGAAGCACAACTCATCCTGATCGTGGTCGCGCAAACGGAGATTCTCCTCGCGCAATCCAAGATTGAGCAGGAATTGGTGGCAATAATCCTTCCAGTAAGCAAACCATTCCAAATCGGTACCGGGTTTACAGAAAAATTCCAATTCCATTTGCTCAAATTCCCGTGTGCGGAAGATGAAGTTACCGGGTGTGATTTCATTGCGGAAGGATTTTCCGATTTGTGCTACGCCGAAGGGGAGCTTTTTCCGTGTGGTCCGTTGTGCGGCGGGGAAGTTGACAAAGATTCCCTGTGCGGTTTCCGGGCGGAGATACACGGTGTTGGTATTGTCCTCTGTGACTCCGATAAAGGTTTTGAACATCAAATTGAATTTTTTGATGTCGGCAAAATCATGACCGCCGCACTGCGGACATGCAATATTCTTTTCTTTAATGTATTCAGCCATTTCCTCAAAGCTCCATCCGGCGGGATTGTCGGACAGACCGTTTTGGAAGGCGTAATCCTCAATCAATTTGTCTGCGCGGTGACGCATTTTGCATTGCTTACAGTCCATGAGCGGATCGGAAAATCCGCCGACGTGACCGGACGCAACCCATGTTTCCGGATTCATGATGATGGCACTGTCCAGACCGACATTGTATTTGCTTTCCTGAACGAATTTTTTCCACCAAGCACGTTTGACGTTATTTTTGAATTCCACGCCCAAAGGTCCGTAGTCCCAGGAGTTTGCAAGCCCGCCGTAGATTTCGGATCCGGGAAATATAAAACCGCGTGTTTTACATAACGCAACGATTTTGTCCATTGTTTTTTCTAAATTGTTCATGATACATCTCCTATTTGAAACGTTGTCTATATTTTATCATTTTTTTTCAGTGCTGTCAAGCTTTTCGGCAAGATTTTTACCGCTTGTCTTCTTTTTTATGGCTTTTATGGCTTTTGATCGAAATGAGTGGCATTTTTTTGTCGGAAGAGGAGAGCGTTCGCATTACCCGACCGTAAACGCGGGGAGCCGATTCGGAAATACGAGCTGTATTCCGATGAGCAACCATGCGCACAAAAATGCTTGAAAGAGTTTTGCGAGAAAATAGGGACGGAAAGAAAGCTCCCGTCCGTCACAGACGGACAGTACCTGGCAATGAACCGACAGTCCGGACCAACCGGCGGCAAATGCACACAGCGGTACGGAAACGGTTTTGTTGTTCAATTTGCTGATCAAACTCATACCGCCGGACAGTTCAAAGACGGAGGCAGTGACGGCTTGTGCCGATTCCGACAACCGGCTGCTTAAAATCAGATTGAGTGTTCCCGTGAATGCCGAAAAAAAGATGACATAGGCGCAAACGAGGAGCATGTTTTCCGTTGCGGTACGGACGGAATGTGTCAACAGACGCGCACCGCACAATTGCGGTTGATGAGAAGGAAGCAGACGAGTTTTTTCGGCGGTGGAATTTTCCTGCTGATGCCGACGTGTCAGCAATGCTGTGAGACAAGCGGCGAGCAGAACGGTCAGATACAGCACGATTCCGAAACCGCGATTGCACCAAAGCGTCGTTCCGACCGTGCCGATGAGGAATGCCGGGGATGGATTGTTTGCAAAGCAAAGTACTCGCTCACACTCGGATTTGGTGATTTCCCCCCTGTCATAAAAAGCGACGGCACATTTTGCGCCGACGGGAAATCCGCACAACACGCCCAGCAGGAAAGCGCAACAACCGGATGTTGACAGACCGAATAGTTTTCGGAACGGCAGGGCGAAAGGGCGTAGCAGGAGATTGCCGAATCCGCCGGCGACAATCCATTCGGACAGGACCATGAAGGGAAACAGCGACGGGATGACCGAATCGGCACACAGGGTAAGCCCGCGACGGATCTGCCGAACGGCAAAGTCGGAATTGCGCAGGAGGAGCAGAAAGCAAAAGACGGAAAGAAATCCCAGACAGAATTGTTTTGGCGTGATTGAAGCGTACCAATGCTTTTTTTGATGTGCGGCGGTCATGACAAATACCTCGTTTGCATAGAATGATGGTGCTGTTTTAATCTACTCGATTGCAAGTGTTTTTATGACCGGAGTATCCTGTAGAATTTCAATATCCGAGAAACGGAGGAAGATTTGACTATGGCGGAAGAATGCGGAGAGAATACACCGTCGATGCGTGAACGAGTACGGATGAAGTACGGTTCTTCGGCAGCCGTATTACACGGAGATACTGCCGTTTTGCGCGGAAAAAACGGTGTTGTCCTTTACGGATGCCGTCGAATCCTTTCTTATGATCGACAAAGGATTTGTTTTGCCGGAAAGGAATATCGAATCTGTGTGTGGGGAAATGCGTTGGTCTGTACGTCCTTTACGGCGGGTACCGTGACGGTGGAAGGACGGATCGGCGGTGTACGCTATTGCAATGAGCAATGTGAGCATTGTCCGGAACGAGAAGACGGAGGAGGCAGAATGTGAAACTATCGACGTTGTTTTTCGGCGGACAGTGTATTGTCGTTCCTGCCGAACATCGAGTATCTGTTTTGAATCTATGTTTACAAAATGGGTTTTCCTATACCGATTTTACATGGTGTGAGGATGGAAGTGTTCAATTTTGGTGTACCATACCGACTGCACGACGTCTGTTGCGTTGCTGTCAAACGGCAATGCCGGGGGTCCGGGTGATCCGTGCGCAGGGATTTCCGTGGCTTTTTTGGAATTTGAGAAAACGGATCGGTTTGTTGATCGGTGCCGTATGTGCAGTGGCATTGATTATTTTGTCCGGGCAGTTTGTGTGGGACATCGAGATCACGGGAAATGAGCAACTGACGGAAGAAGAAATTTTGGAATTGCTTTATGGATGCGGATTCGGAGTCGGAAGTTATTTGGGGGATGTGGATGCGGGGGATTTGGAAAATCGTGTGTTACTTGCTTCCGATCGTATTTCTTGGATCGCCGTCAATTTGGACGGGACGGTTGCAAAGGTTCAGGTATTGGAACGTGCAGAGTCTTCCGACAACGGGGATGTTGCTCCTTCCGCAAAGCCGGCAAACTTGATTGCCGCATTTGACGGTCAAGTGGAGCTTTTGGAATTGTATCGCGGAACCTCGGCGGTCAAAATCGGGCAGGCAGTCAAAAAAGGCGATTTGCTGGTTAGCGGAATGTATGAGGGGACGACATCCGGTCTTCATTTTACCCGTGCGTCCGGATTCGTTTGGGCGCGCACGGAACGCACGATTTCTGTTGAAATTCCTTTGATCTATGAGGAAAAATTGTATGAAAAAGATCGGATACAGTCTGTTTTTCTGAATTTTTTCAATTTTTCAATAAAAATTTTTGAAAATACTGGAAATCAAAGTACGATGTGTGATATAATAGAAGATAAGACAATGCGCGGTCATTCCTCATTTAGACCGTTGCCCGTATTTTTGACGGTTGAGACCGAACATCCGTATCGGCTGTCTTATGCGGAACGGAGTACGGAAGAGGCGATTGACTTGGCGTATCAAAGTTTGGAACGGGAATTGTCATCCGTTTCCGACGGGATACAACTGTTGCAAAAACGGATTTCAACGAGTATTACGGAAACCTCCGTTGTCTTAACTTGTACATTGCATTGTGTGGAAAATATTGCCGTACAGCAGGAGTTTGAAATCTGTGATCGATGAATTGCGAAAGGATTATTATGAACCGCAAAATTATCCGTATGGAACATACCGGTGCAACCGCCAAAATTTTCGGAAACCTTGATTGTCATGCACGATTGATCGAGGAACGGTTTTCCGTTACATTGCGGAACCGTGTGAGTGAGGCGGGGGATGCGATCGTCATTGAGGGTGAAGATGAAAAGCAGACCGCCGCCGCTGCCGAATGTATCGAATATTTGCATGGTTTGACGGCAAAGACCGATGTGATCACCGAGCAAGCTTTGCAATATGCGTTGGATATGATCGCGTCCGGACAGGAGCAGGAACTGACTGCCATGAGTGACGCTTGTATTTGCGTGACGGTACGCGGAAAACCGATCAAAGCGCGGACGGTCGGACAACAGCGATATATCGAATCCATCCGTCAAAATACCATTGTCTTGGGCGTTGGACCGGCAGGCACCGGAAAAACGTTTTTGGCGGTTGCAATGGCGGTCAAAGCGTTACGGGAAAAGCAGGTCAATCGTATTATTTTGACACGTCCGGCAATTGAAGCGGGGGAAAAGCTCGGCTTTTTACCGGGGGATCTCCAAAGCAAGATCGATCCCTACTTGCGTCCTCTTTACGACGCGCTTTATGAGTTGATGGGGATGGAAACTTATCGAAATTTGGTTGAAAAAGGGACGATCGAAATTGCACCGTTGGCATATATGCGCGGTCGCACTCTGGACGATTCTTTTATCATTTTGGACGAGGCTCAAAACGCGACACCGGAACAGATGAAAATGTTCTTAACGCGTCTGGGGAGCGGTTCCAAGGCGGTTGTAACGGGGGATCTGACGCAAACGGATCTGCCGCGCGGGCAAAAAAGCGGTCTTGCTTCGGCAGTCAAAATATTGACGGGAATCGAAGATATTGGAATCCATTCCTTTACCGATCGGGATGTGGTGCGGCATCGTTTGGTACAGAAGATCATTTTGGCATATGAAAAATATGACCGTGAAATTTTGCAACGTGAAAACGGGCGACATCGAATGGCGGTGCGTAAAGCGCATTCGCCGGAACATGACCGTGCATCGGTCGGCGGAAAACACGAATGAACCGATTATACAGATCATAGGAGGAATCTATTATGAACAGAAAATTGCAGTTGAAGATCTATTTTGAAAATTCACAGGAAAAAGTGAAGGTGACGTATCAGTTGAAGATGTTGATCCGTGCGGCGGTGGAAGCGGCATTGGATTATGAGCAGTACGGGAATCGGTGTGAAGTATCCGTGACGTTTACGGACAATGAACAGATTCGCGTATTGAACAAAAAATTCCGTCACGTGGACAAGCCGACGGATGTTTTGTCGTTCCCGTTATTTGATTACGACGGGCAAAGTGAGGAACCTCCCGTGGACGAAATGACAGGCATGTTGGGCGACATTGTGCTTTCTTTGGAACAAGCGCAAGTACAAGCCGAAGAGTTCGGTCACAGTTTTGAACGAGAAGCGGCATTCTTGACCGTCCATTCCATGCTACATCTGTTGGGGTATGACCATGAGACGAATGCGGCTGATGAAACGGATATGCGGCACCGACAAACGGAAATTATGGAACGCATGGGATTGTCCGTTGCAGAAGAGAGTACGAATCAATAAGGATGTCAATATACTAATAAAAGGATTCAACCGATATGAAAAAAACAGGCTTTATTTCGATCGTCGGACGACCGAATGTCGGAAAATCAACATTGTTGAACAGCATTTTGGGCGAAAAGATCGCCATCGTTTCCAATAAACCGCAAACCACCCGTACCCGTATTGCGGGGATTGAAACACGCGGGGAGAATCAATTTGTTTTTTTGGATACGCCGGGAATCTTCAAACCGCAAAATTCGTTGGGAGATTTCATGGTAAAAGTGGCAAACACGACTATGCAGGAAAGTGATGCCGTCATTCTGGTTGCCGATGCCGGGTATCGTCCGGGAGACGTGGAGTCCAAGATCATTGCATATCTCAAACAAAGCGGGACACCGGCGGTATTGGCATTAAATAAGGTCGATCTTTACCGTCGCGAACAAATTGCCAAGACCATTTCCGAATATGCCGCATTGTTTGATTTTCACGCGGTTGTACCGATTTCGGCAAAAAAAGGCAAAGCGGTGAACGAAATTTTGGAGGAATGTTCGGCTCTTTTGCGAGAGGCTGATTGGTTTTACGAAGAAGACATGATTACCGATCAGCCGCAACGTCAAATGGCGGCTGAAATGATCCGTGAGAAGATCTTACGGACACTGGACAAGGAGATTCCGCACGGCATCGCGGTTGTTATCGAAGAGTATCGGGAGGAAGAAACTTTGGTTCGCATTCGTGCCGAGATTTTCTGTGAAAAAGCTTCGCACAAGGGAATTTTAGTCGGCAAAAACGGGGAAACGCTCAAGCGCATTGGCAGTTATGCACGTGAGGATTTGGAACATTTGACGGAAAAACAGGTGTATTTGAATCTTTGGGTAAAAGTCAAAGAAAATTGGCGGGACAGTCAACGCGGAATTTTGGATTTCGGATATACCGAGGATTGAGTTTCCGGAAAGGAGGAGCCTCATGCAACACGAAAGCATTGACGGCTTGGTGATTCGTACCGGCGATTACGGAGAAAATGATCGCTATTTATCGGTTTTGACAGCGCAAAATGGCAGAATAACCGTGCTGGCAAAGGGTGCAAGATCTTTGAAAAGTGAGCAAAGAGCGGTCAGTCAGCTGTACACTTACGGCAATTTTGAATATTATCGTCGCGGAGAATGGAACATTTTGAAACGCGGTTCCGTCAATCGTAGTTTTTATGCGGTCAGTGCCGATTTGGATCGTTTGAATCTTGCTGCGTATTTGAGCGAGATTTTGTGTGAGGTGACGGATGAAGGGGTAGAAGCCGCAGATCTGTTGCGTTTGATGCTCAATGCTCTTTACGCACTTTCTAATGCGTTGTATCCGCTGTCTGTTATCAAAGGTGCTTTTGAGTTGCGGACAGCGGCATTATCCGGTTATGAGCCGGAACTTTTTTCCTGCGGATCTTGCGGAAAAGAGCAAACGACGGGGTTGTATCTGGATGTGATGAACGGTGCATTGCTGTGTGCCGATTGTCTGGAGCTTCGCGGAAAGAAACATCATCCGACACTCCATGACTATGATGTGCGGGAAGCCGAGGTTCTCTGTCCGTTGACGGCGGGAACGTTGGCGGCTTTGCAATATTGTATTCATGCACCGCTTGAACGGTTATTTTCTTTTTCTTTGCCGGATTTGAATGACAGAGCGATGTTTTCCAAGACCGCCGAGCTGTATCTTTTATCCCACCTTGGAAGAGATTTCCCGACTTTACGCTTTTATCATGCGATGCATACGGATTCGGAATGATCGGATCACCCTGTTGAATTGTTATTTTTTGATACCATTGCTCGAAAGGAATAGACAAACGTGAATTTTTCGGAAAAAACGCTTCATGTTTTAGAATTTGATAAAATCTGTGCCATGTTGGCTGATTGCGCGCCGACAGAAGGGGCAAAAAGCATGGCATATCGCCTCCTTCCGTCCGGCGATATGACTGAAGTTTTACGCCGTCAACGGCGGACGACCGATGCCCGTCGCCTTTCCGATTTCAAAGGAATGCCGTCTTTCGGCTCGGTTACGGATGTTTCCGAGGCTTGTGAACGTGCGATCAAAGGGGCAATGCTCTCGACACGCGAGTTGTTGGAAGTGGGACATCTTTTGCGAACGACGCGCGGACTTTCGGATTATATCAAAACGAACAAACCGTTTGATACATCGTTGGATGAATTGTTTGCACGCCTTCTTCCGAATCGTCATTTGGAGGAAGCGATCACACGCTCCATTCTGTCCGAAGATTTGATCGCCGACGAAGCAAGTCGGGAACTGGCTGAGTTGCGCCGAAAGATTCGGGATACCAACAATCGCATCAAGGAAACTTTACAACACTACATTGGCGGTGCATATTCCAAAGTGTTGCAGGAAAATATCGTTACGTTGCGAAACGGGAGATATGTTCTTCCCGTTAAGGCAGAGTGTAAGAACGATGTAAAGGGATTGATCCATGATACTTCTTCTTCCGGCGCGACCATTTTTGTGGAGCCGATGGCTGTTGTGGATGCCAACAATGAGTTGCGGATGCTGCAATCGAAAGAGGAACACGAGATTGAACGAATCCTGTTTGCGCTGTCAGCCGATGTTAGTGCAGCTTCCGAATCGTTGCGGTTGAATTATTTGAATTTGACGGAATTGGCTTTTTGTTTTGCATGCGCCGAACTTTCATCTGCAATGCAAGCGGTCGAACCGAAATTGATGGGACGGCAAACGGTATCGCTTCATCGTGCCAGACACCCGTTGATCGACCGCAAAAAAGTTGTTCCCATTGATGTTGAAATCGGCGGATCCTATGACACTTTGATCGTTACGGGACCGAATACGGGCGGAAAAACCGTCACATTGAAGACGGTGGGCTTGTTTGCTTTGATGACACAGGCGGGATTGCATATCCCGGCAGAAGCGGGATCCGAAATTTGCGTGTTTCACAAGGTGTTGGCAGACATCGGTGATGAACAGAGCATCGAACAATCGCTTTCCACATTCTCTTCTCACATGGTTCAGATTGTCCGAATGATGGATGAGTTGGACGAGTCTTCTTTGTGCCTGTTTGATGAGTTGGGAGCAGGAACCGATCCCGTGGAGGGAGCGGCGTTGGCAGTATCCGTAATCGAGGAAGTGCGGGAGAAGGGAGCCATGTGTTTGGCGACGACGCATTATACCGAGCTTAAGACCTTTGCATTGGATACACCGGGAGTGCAGAATGCTTCTTGCGAGTTTGATGTTGCCACGCTCAAACCGACCTATCGTTTGATGATCGGAACTCCCGGGAAATCCAATGCGTTTGCGATTTCCGCCAAGTTGGGCTTGTCCGAACGGATCATTGACCGCGCGCGGGCGCATGTCAATGGCGATCATCAACGCTTTGAGGAAGTTATTGAGCAATTGGAGGCAACACGCTTGGAGGCAGACCGTGCAAGGGAAGAGGCTTTTGCGTTGAAAGCCGAGTATGAAAAATTGAAAAGCGATGCCGAAAAGCAGATGAAAGCGCGCTTTTTTGAAGCAGAGAGACAGATTGAAAACGACCGTCGCCGAGCGCAACAGATGTTGGAGAGTGCGCGTGCGTCGAGCGATTTTGTATTTGCACAATTGGAAAAAGCAAAAAAAGCAGAGGAAGCGGGCAGACTGGCGGCAGAGTTGGACGAAGCGCGCCGCGCTGTGCGACGTACCATTCGGGAGAGTAACGCGCAGTTGGATCCCGTGGAAGAAAAAAAAGACGAAAAGTACGTTTTGCCGCGTGACTTGCGGTGTGGCGACAAAGTTTATATCGTTAATATTGACAAAGAAGGAATTTTGTTGGAAAAACCGGACAAAAGCGGTACTGTTTTGGTACAGGCGGGGATTCTGAAAACCCGTACAAAGCTTTCCAATCTTCAATTGATTGAGGAGAAACCGCAAGTTCTGAGTGGAAAACAAAAAAAACCGGCATCCGAGTTTCACGCACAGGTCAACCGCAATGTGCGAGATGAGATCGATTTGCGCGGATTGTTGGGCGATGAAGGATGGATGGCTGTAGATAAATATTTGGATGAA
The DNA here is from genome assembly GCA_964624685.1 of uncultured Ruminococcus sp. GTDB lineage: Bacteria > Bacillota > Clostridia > Oscillospirales > CAG-272 > UMGS1865. Next base: position 20,957 of record CAZUYA010000028.1, read on the forward strand.
GCGATTTTGGCTAATTTTGAGCGTGTTCGCCTGATTCACGGGAAGGGCACGGGGGCGTTGCGCAATGCCATTTGGCAACGCCTCAAGGGAGATCGACGGGTTGCTTCCTTCCGGCTCGGCACTTACGGCGAGGGGGACGGCGGCGTGACGGTTGTGGAGTTAAAATAGATCGAACGCTGAAAAGAATCAAATCCAATACAAGCAAGGGCTGAAACAGATTTTTTCTGTTTCAGCCCTTGCTTGTATTGCTGTTTTGCTTGTTGCGTCAAGCCGACGCGCAAACCGGATCCGGCGAGATTGAATAATGATTACGGCGTTGTCGGATTCTTGAACTTATCCAAGGTCTTGTTCATTTCCGAGTTGCCGATTTCCAGGTTGGCAGCGGTCACGGTGCTACCGTATGCGTTGGAAGTTGCATCGGAAAGCTCGGTCAATAGGCTGCTAAAATTGCCCCAGTTATACATGATGCAAATATCATAAGTCAAGGAATTGCGTATGAGCCGCATGGTTGCACGACCGACGGCATCCTCGGTTGTATTTAACATCAGAGCTTTTGTGTAGTAAGCGTCCATGGTACTGCCTTGCAGAGTAGAGTAGACTGCCATGACGTGAAAGAGGTAGGATGCGTTATCCACATTGGAACACATTTGCGGCACGCTCCAAAAATATACGCTACCGTAGTGTGTCCAAACAACGTCATAATAACGGTCTTGTTCCTCATTGTACTTCGGAATCGGAAGGATACCGTATGCCGCTTTGTCCCGTACATGCAGCACGGTACGAACGTCCCAAAGGAATATATCGGTAAAGAGTGTCTTGCCTGTCTCATAGTTGCCAAGACGTTTTCCGGATCCGCCGACCGGCATCCAAGGATTGACAGTCGTATTCAACTTGTTATACAGAAAATCATATACTTCATGTTGTTTTTGCTCATCGATGATCAACGTCGGGTATCCGCCATCTTCGCTCGCCGTAACTTTGGACAAGCGTGCGCCGCAACCGTAGAAGTAGAAACTGTCGGACGCAGTGTACTGATAGTAACCGACATAATCCCCTTGCGTTGCATCCAATGCACCGCCGTCATCACCGGAGTCCACGTTGACAATCTGTGCCATCTCCAACATCGCGTCCACCGTCCAGTGTCCGTCCGCTACCAACTTGTAGAGGTCTGCATACTCCTCGTTGCCGCACTCTGTAACAAAATCATACGATGCAAACAACTCGGTATTGAAAACGGTCACCGCAGCCAGAT